>JAHDCN010000095.1 GCA_020629815.1 Verrucomicrobiota bacterium | reverse complement strand
ATCATTGGCAACGAATCCGCTCAGGACAATGCCGACACCGTGATTCACAACTTTCTCTAGAAACCAACCCCGCGGATGGGGCGCTGACCACCGCAAACGAAAACCAGAGGATCGCATTCTGTGGATGTTTTCAGTCTTGAATACTTCTATTCGAGACCCTTCTACCCTTGACCTCCATGGGCATTTTCGGGAGGCTGGCGGGATGAGATACTTCCTTCTGATTGCATTGTTGGGCAGCCACACTGCCTTTGCCAAAGATCCGGTTATCAAGAAAGAAACCCGGGAGGTGAATGGCAAAAAGGTCGAGTACATGTTTATCGACGGTATCAAGGTTCATGAGACCGATCCGGTGAAACAACCTCAGCCTCCGGTAGTCGAGCCGAAAGCCTACGATGCTGAAGCAGCCAAAGCTCCGGAGGGAGCGATTGTCTTGTTTGATGGAACGGAAAAGACAGCCGCGAACTGGACGGATACCAAGGGTGGTGAAACAAAATGGAAACTTGCCGGTGGAGCTCTGGAATGCACCAAGGGCAGTGGCTACATTCAGACAAAGGAGCAGTTTGGGTCCTGCCAATTACACATCGAGTTTGCTACGCCAAGTGAGGTGAAGGGCGATGGTCAGGGGCGGGGCAACAGTGGAGTTTTCCTGATGGGGCGCTATGAAATCCAGGTACTCGATTCCTACGACAATACGACCTATCCCGATGGTCAATGCGGAGCCCTTTATGGTCGGGCGAAGCCGAAGGTGAATGCCAGCCGCAAACCGGGCGAATGGCAGACCTATGACATCACATTCCACCGGCCGCTGTTTGATGAAAAGGGCAACGTGACCCGAAAGGCAAAGTTTCATGTGGTTCACAACGGTCATGTGATTCATGACAACCTTGAACTGTCTGGAGGCACCGGATGGCGTGGGCCTCACTCGATCTCGGAATACAAGGCGCATGGTGATACAGGTCCTTTGCAGATGCAGGACCACGGCAACCCGGTTCGCTTTCGCAATATTTGGATCAAAAAATTGGAGGACTGATTCTCTGAATGTCAGACCAGGCCAGGAATCGTGACCTAACCGAAGTAGTCATCGGTTTCTTTCTCGTGTCGTTGGGAGTCATCAATCAGTTGGTGACCCTGGCGAATGCGAAAGGCTACCGCGTGCTGTTCGTTATCTCCGCGTTGGTTGTTCTGGGGGCAATTTTTCAGTTTGTCATCACTTTTCGCCGCACTTCGAGAAAAGGGTTTCGGATCGCTTCGATCTTTGGGTTGTTGATTTGCGGCTGGGTTATTTTTGATTTGTTGCGGCGTTCTTCTTTTATTTTTGCTACACCTGTTCCATGAAAAAACTGCTACTTACTCTCGCGCTACTAGCTGCGGCTCTGCCGGCGGCAGCTGAGAAACCGAATATCATCTTCATCTTTATCGATGACCTTGGTTGGAAAGACATCGGTTGCTACGGTAATGATGTGACCGAGACACCACGGATCGATCAGCTCGCTAAAGAGGGGATGCGGTTCACAGACTTTTACGCATCAGGTGCGGTCTGCTCGCCGACCCGTTGTGCGGTGCAGTCAGGGCAAAATCAGGCGAGGATCGGCATTACTGCTCATATTCCCGGACACTGGCGACCATTTGAGCGGGTGATTACGCCGCTGACCACCATGGCGTTACCGCTCGACACCATCACAGTCGCAGAAACCTTGAAGCAGTCCGGCTATTCCACTGGCTACGTCGGGAAGTGGCATCTTGGTAGTGGTCCGGAATTTGCACCTGATAAGCAAGGCTACGATTATACTGCCGAGATTAACGGTGCCCATTTACCAACGAAGTTTCGAGTGCGAGGCACGGAGACCAGGCAACCGGAAAAGGATCAGTTTCGGACCGAGTTCGAAGGCCAGCTGTGTGCTGATTTCATCCGTAACAACAAGGACAAGCCATTCTTCTTATTTCTCTCTCCATTCACGGTTCATATTCCGCTCGCAGCTGAATCCGGATTGGTGGAAAAATATCAAAAGAAAAACAAAGAGATGGGTAGGGAGCTGCCCAATCCAATCTACTCAGCAATGATCGAGCAGTGCGATGACATGGTTGGGGAAATTGTAGATGCGGTTGAGAAAGAGGGACTTTCAGAGAAGACAATGATCATCTTCACCTCGGATAATGGAGGGCTTTACCGCCGTTATGACTACCAACCACATGCTGATGATGACGTCGCGACACAAGCTCCATTGAAGGGGGAGAAAGGGTCGCTACATGAGGGTGGAATCCGGGTGCCGATGATAGTTAAATACCCGCCTTTGGTAAAAGCGGGGACGACTTGCCCGGAGCCGACAATCAGTCATGACTTTTATCCAACTTTTGTTGATCTGGCCGGGGGAAAATTGCCGGAGACTCAAACTATTGATGGTTTTTCTTTGAAGCCGTTACTGGCTGATGGATCGGCAAAACTGGAGCGAGCCGCTCTGCATTGGCACTACCCGCATTATCATCATGATCGACCAGCGAGCGCCATCCGCGAGCGCGACTGGAAGATGATTGAGTATCTCGATGGCACTGGCGATGTGGAGATTTATCATCTCGCACAGGACATCGGTGAGTCGAAGAATCTCCTCGAGGAACGCAAAGGTAAGATTGCCGATTTGAAAAAGAAACTGAACTCCTGGCGACACCGTGTGTCGGCACGGATGCCAATTCCTAATCCGTCCCATGACCCGAAGCGGGCCGCGGAATGGTGGAGCATGCGTAATGGAAAGCCAGTTGACAGTGCCGCGCGCACACGCTTTCCACCGACGGAGAAAGATCTCTAAACCCAACAGGGTTAAACCTTTGACCCAACAGGGTTAGGTCAGTGAGGTAACCCTGTTCACTCGCAAAGATATTCAGCCCTTGCCGTCTAGCGCGATCAGTTGCGAAACGGTAACGAACTGAAGCCCTTTACGCAGAATTTGATCAATTGTTCCCGGCATGGCATCGATCGAGGGTGAGTGGATGTCATGAACCAAAAGGATTCCTCCCGGCTTGGCACCATTGACCAGGCGCGAGGTTACCACAGAGGCTCCGGGTTTTTTCCAATCCTGAGGATCGACTGACCACATGATAGATGGATAGCCCCACTTTTGTTTGATCCACGATTTTTGTGAGCTGGTAATGGCTCCATATGGGGGGCGCATAATTCGAGGTGCCACACCCGTAGCTGCCTGAATCGATTGATGTGCCGTAGTCAGCTCCCGCTCGATCTGCGCGGAAGACATCTTTGTCATGTTGCCGTGACTCACCGTGTGATTTCCAATCTCGTGACCTTCGGCGATGATACGTCGCATGATGTTGGGGTAACGCTTCACGTTCGTTCCCACTACGAAGAAGGTTGCCTTCACATCGCGAGCTTTCAGTATATCGAGAAGCCTTGGTGTGTTGGAGGGATGCGGGCCATCGTCGAATGTGAGTGCGACGAACGGAAGTGACGTCTGCACTTTGGAGTAGCTTTCCTTTGGTGCGTAACCAGCTGCGGCTGGTGGACGGGGGGCTGCTGTTGAGCCGTTGCCACGTTGCGAGGCGCCTGCAACATAGACTTCGCCACGATTATCGACTGATGATTGCGTTGTCTTACAACCGGAAAGAGGCAACGCAAGGGCACCGGTTAGAATACAAAGGTGCTGACTGATTTGGGTTACTGTTTTCACGGTAAAAGGGGGTTGTCTGCGGTGTTTCGGTTTGTCAGAGAGACGTGTTACCTTCATTTAAGCAAAATTTATAATTAATGCAACGCATAAATGCTATTTTCCTAAATTATTTTAAAAAACGAGATATTAAGGGAGCAAGATTAGAAGCCGTCTGTTCCGGCCATAGTTCCTTTGCTGTCACGATGGCATTCTCCAATGAGCAATGCTGCGACCAGTTTGGTGTCTCCGGAATGGACGGAATGACTTTCTGAAGCACCCGCTTTGCATTTTCTGCATTGGCATGGACATGTTCGATCACCGCGTGTGCGTTGACCGATTCTTCTTCCTCTTTCCAGCAGTCGTAATCGGTAATCATGCCAAGGGTGGCTAGAGCGATTTCGGCCTCGCGTGCAAGTTTTGCCTCAGCCAGGTTGGTCATACCGATCAGGTCGAAGCCCAGCTTACGATTTGTCTCGGATTCTGCTCGTGTGGAAAAAGCCGGACCGTCCATGTTCACATAGGTGCCTCCGTTGTGAACTGTGATACCCAAATCGGAAATAGCATCAAACAACAGGTTTCGCAGTTCGGATGATATTGGGTCTCCAAAAGCGATGTGTGCAACGATACCTTTGCCGAAGAATGTGTGGTCTGCCCGCTGACTGGTTCGATCAAAAAACTGGTCAGGCAAAACAATGTGACGTGGTTCGTACCGCTCGCGCAGCGATCCGACTGCGGTAACCGCGACTATCCATCGAACATTTAAAGAACGAAGTGCCCAAATATTAGCACGGTGGTTCAGCTCCGAAGGAAGGATGGTATGACCTTTTCCATGTCGAGGGAGAAAGCACACTCGCCGCCCCGCGAAAGTGCCGCTGACAATAGCATCGGAAGGAGCTCCGAATGGCGTTTCGACGTTGATAGTTTCCACATTCTCCAGTCCGTCGATTTCGTATAGTCCGGAGCCTCCGATCACTCCGATCGCTGGTGGGAGATCATCAACAATAGCGCTCATAGAGGGAAATCTTACTCTGAATTAGACGCGCTTCATCCCGATTCTTTGCCACATTTTCAAAGTTTATAAAAAATCACAAAAGATTCGGTCAGATTTCTTGATTTTTAATAAAAATTAAGGAATGTTTTTAGAATATGGCAATTCGGTTAATTGTTTCCATTTTTGTGGTGTCTATCGGTCTGGCTTCGCCTTGGTTGGTGAAGGACTGGTTGCAATTCACCGACGAGAACCGACTGGAGCGCTATGAGTCCCAAATGGTTACTTTGGCGGCCGCAGCTGCACCGATTCGTGGAGCACGATTGGCCGCACCTGCCATTCAGGAGAAACGCCCGGTTCGTCGACTTGAAGCCGGGCAGGGGATTGTGCAGGCACCGATGCCAGCCGCTTCGAAAACTATGCGGATTGTGCAGAGTATTGTGCCGCGGACGTTGTCTGCGAAATCCACAACAGCAATTTCTCTTTTGAAAGGTGACGGTATTCCTTCCAGCAAAGTTGCGCGCGATGCTGCTGCGAGAAAGAAATCAACTATCGATGCCTCGATGAGCCGGCTCGGACTGAAGCGTGGCGGTGAGATTTTTCTCCGTGCTTTTAAAGAGGAAAAGGAACTCGAGCTTTGGGTAAAGGGCGGCAAGTACAATCAGTTTACCCTATTTCGAATCTACAAGATTTCTGAATGGTCTGGTAATAAAGGACCCAAACTGCGGGAAGGGGATGGTCAGACCCCGGAGGGTTTTTACTACGTGCCAGCCTCCCGATTGCGGCCAAATACCCGGCATCATCTAGGCTTTGATATTGGCTATCCGAATGCGTACGACCAGTATCACAACCGAACCGGAAGCGATATTCTGATCCACGGTTCCGGAACGTCTCAGGGCTCATTGGTCCTTTCCAATAGTAGCATGGAGGAGGTCTATACTCTTGCCGAGGCAGCGATCCGGGGCGGACAGCGCTACTTTCGGGTGAATATCTTTCCGTTTCGCATGTCGGATAAACGAATGGATCAAGTCTGGGCCGACCAGGGTAAGTGGACCAAATTCTGGGTGAACTTGAAGGAGGGCTACGACTTCTTCGAGAACGTCGGGTATCCACCTGATGTGGGAGTAACTGCTGGCAAATACTCGTTTTCGCTGCATTGATGTTGTCGATGCAAGAGCGCGACTGGAAACGTGATCTGATTGAGCTGACTCAACTGCCTGCTGCCCGCGAACGAAAGATCGACGCTACGTTTTTTCCTCGGGTTGAGTTGGATGCTCTGGAGCGGTGGCAAACGCAAGTGTCATGCAACTTGCCGGACGAATGGCGCAGCTTTTATCTGCAGTCGAATGGTATGGAAGCCCAGAAAGGCGGGCTGAATCCATTGCTACCGCTTGAGGATTGTTCTCTCCTGGAGAATGCATGCGGATTCGAGCATCCGTGGCTGGAATTTGGGAGCTCATTAGAGCACCGCTTCTTTGTACGACTTTCGGATTCTCCGGCAGTCTTCCGAGTTGAAAAACTGGGATCAGACGAGGAGTTTTTTGCCCGCAATCTCTGGGAATATTTCGAAAAACTGTTCCGCGGTGACGCAGACCGTCGTTAAGCCAGCCAGTCCGTGATTACCTTGCCGCCGACATCGGTGAGCCGGAAATCCCTGCCTTGGAAACGATAGGTCAGCTTCACATGATCGAGACCAAACTGGTGCAGTATAGTCGCGGCCAGATCGTTCGCGTGGACCGGCTTGTCTACGATACTCCATCCGATCTCATCTGTTTCCCCATAGGTGAGCCCACCTTTCATTCCGCCTCCTGCCATCATCACCGAATAGGCAAACGGGTGGTGGTCTCTGCCTGTGACTCCTGATCTACCCCGACGGTTTTCCCCAAGAGGAGTTCTGCCAAATTCAGATCCCCAAACGACCAGAGTTTCATCCAGCAAACCTCTCCGTTTCAAATCAGTGATCAGCGCGGCAATCGGTTGATCAACGACGCCGGCATTGTAGGCGAGTTGCTTGTCGAGATCAGAATGCTGATCCCAACTGGCGTGGATGACATTGATGAAACGAACCCCGCGCTCTACCATTCTTCTCGCCAGAAGACAATTGCGGGAAAACATCTCATATGTTGGCTGATTGGCCACTGTCCCGCGAAATCCTGAGCCATCCGGCTCCGGGCGACCCACTCCATACAAGTCCAGCGTTTCCTGAGATTCACTCTTCAGATCGACCAGTTCCGGCGCTGCAGTTTGCATTCGGTTGGCCAGTTCAAAATTGGAAATTCGGCTGGCGATCTCCGGATCGTGAACTTCCTGGAAGCGCAGTTCATTCAGGTCCTTGAGCGCATCCAGTCCGGCCCGTTGGAGTTCGGGAGGCAGGCCAGCAGGGTTACTCAGGTTCAAAACCGGTTCACCCTGATTTCGAAACGGCACGCCGGCATACTTCGATGGCAGGAATCCCGATTGCCACAGAGTCGATCCGCCGGACGAACCGCGCCCCGCAGTCAGCACGACATAGCCGGGAAGATTCTCAGAGGCGGAGCCGAGGCCGTAGTTGATCCACGAGCCCATGGTCGGCATGCCGAAACGGGACACCCCGCATTGCATCAATAACTGTCCCGGATGATGATTGAATTCTTCACTGTGCATCGAGCGCACCAGAAGCAAGTCATCTGCGCAGTTGCCCAGATTCGGCAACAGATCGGAAAGCTCCATACCACACTCTCCGTGCCGCTTCCATGTTCTGGGAGAACCCATGAGCTTTGCGGTATCCGGTTGCAGAAAAGCAAACCGCGCTTTTTTGGTGAGCTCCTCAGGCATAGCCGTGCCGTCCAGCTCATTGAGCTTTGGTTTGTGGTCGAACAAATCCAGCTGCGACGGGGCACCAGCGGTGAAAATAAAAATACAACTCTTGGCTTTCGGAGCGCTGTGGGACGTCAGTTCGCGGAATTTCTTCGGGTCCTTAGCATTTGCTTCCGAAAACAGCCCGTCGCCAGCCAGCATGGAGCCAAGCGCAATCCCACCCAAGCCAGAAGCAGAAGAGTTGAGGAATTCTCTTCGAGTTGCTTGCTGTTTTTGCTGAAATGGATTCATCCCTTTTCCTTGTTATGCCAGAAACAGCCGCAATCGGCAACCCGCGTGATTCGTGACCATCGACAGATTTCCAATGCTTGACGATCCAGGAAGATTCCGGTCAGTAGCAGAATGCAGAGAAAGTGGATTTGTTATCTGGCCTTGGTGACCAGTTTCTGCGGAAGTGGTGTTGTCTCTGCCGGAGACGAAGAAGCATTAAAAACTGCACGGAAGTTTCGAAAGGCACATGCAGAGATTGATCCGTTACCGGAGAAGCCTTTGGACTTTGCAAAAACCCGGTCGCTACTGGCCGAGAAAAAGGACCCGCAGACCAAGTTTGGGTATCTGGTATTTAGTGTATCACGTCATAGGGAAAAACTGCTGCGGCCGGAGCAGGCTGCTCAACTTCAACGCTTGATCCAGGCTAGATCGGAAAGGGAAATCGATTGGCATGATGTGCGCAATATTGTCCGGGTACGTGCGCAGGTGGCGATGTGGGAATATGCAGAATCAGTTGATCGCGACGATCAGTTCCGGAAGAAAAAAATTTGGCAGCAATGGACTGATCAGCGTCTCGCTTACATGCTCGAGGAGATGGTTGCCGACTACCAATTTCAGCAAGCCGCCTGGGAGATTCTCGATCAAGAGCAGCAGCAAAAATTACTATCCGGTGTGTGGGACAAATATATGAAGAAAAGCACCGGCCATAAGAGACTCTTCGGTGCTGACAAGCAAATCAGGAAAGCGCTCGGTCCGCCCGATGACACGGCAAATTTTGAAAAAGCGAAGGCGCTCTGGTCAGAGAAGTGGCCGGCAATGTGGGAGCGATATCAAGCCGCCGCGACCTTTGATCACAAACGCCAATTTTATCGAAATCTCTCCAGCGAAGCATTTGCCATTCATGCTTGGCAGGAGAATTACGCGCCAGCCTTTCGGGAGTTTGCCGACTACGAATGCGAAGCGGTCCGGGATTTGTTGCAGAGCGGATACTCCCTCAACGACTCTCAACTTGCCACTCTGGCAGCCTATCGGAAATCTTTGCGGGATTCTGCTGCCAAAAAATTCGAAGGCAATCCCGAAGAAATCCTGCAGCTCCTGAGGAGAAACGATTGAAAATTTCGAATGCTAGGCTGAAGCCGGTGGCATCGCGAGCCAACTGGTGAACATGTTGTCCGCGTAGCGAACCCCAATTCTCATACCCATTTGCCCGGCATAAACAGCGGCGGTCGTCAGGCCGAGGCCGACGTGTTCCGCCGTTTTCGTAGTGTGAAACGGTTCGAAGGCCCTATTCAAATCTCCCTCCGTTAACTCCGAGCAATTATTGCGCACGAAAAGGTCCACATTACTTCCCGGGCTGGCTTCTCCCGGAGCAAAAATATCTACGGCTACGGCGCCGTTTTCCACATCTTTGGCTGCCTCGGCTGCATTGAGAACCAACCGGGTCAAAATTTCATTCACATGACCGGAATCGCCCACCACCGCAGGGATAGTCTTTGAATTGAGCTGAAAACCGACGCCGTGCTCGGAGCAGATTCCCTCGAGCTTCTCTGTTAGAAACGGCAACATATCGCCGAGTTGCACACTGTCGTTAGGGTCCTCAACGTTTCCGAAATTACTCCCGGATGCAGCGAGAATCTCCTTGTTCATATCGGACGCAGCCTTAGCCGAATCCTGCATCTGCTGGGCGTTCTCGCGAACCGTTGGGTCCAGATCATCTTCATAGAGAATCAAACTGGAGAAACCCTGAATCACGCCCATCAAATTGTTCTGTTTGTGCACCAGTCCTTTCATGAACATCTGGTAGAAGTCACGGGTAGGACCTGGCTCCAGGCGATAGGAATCAGCAAAAACAAATTCAGACATAATCGTCAAGTGGGGTTGGGCCTCCAGAGTAAACCGGACGATTAGTTAAGACAACCTAAATAATTGCCTGCTGTATGTGAGGTTTGGCAAAACCGATCACACACGTCGGGCGTCCTCGCCCTCTTTGATCAATTCCCAGAACTGTTTGGACTGATGAAGGGCCGACTCGTCTCCCAATGGAAGCTTGGCCCGAAACAGAAAATCCTGCAGGGAATTTTTTGAAAGAACCCGATGAACGATGACGGCGGTTCGGTCTGAAGATACCTCGAAGTAAATTCTCACATCACTGGCCCGGTAGCGGTAGAGCATTTTGCCATCGCGCTCGATCTGGCCATAGGGCGCATCGTCAGCAGCGTCTTCCAGTCCCTCCAAATCGTCGGGGCTTACCTGAAATTCGTTGAGAACCTCTAATTGCTCCAGAGTGGGCAACTGAGAGATTTCGGCGGCGCTGAGTTCGTTGAA
>JAHDCN010000575.1 GCA_020629815.1 Verrucomicrobiota bacterium | reverse complement strand
TTTACCAAAGGTGGTAAGGTTGGTGCGTTCGGTGGTGCGGGTGTTGGTAAGACCGTGATTATCATGGAGCTGATCAACAACATCGCCAAGGGACACGGTGGTTTCTCTCTGTTTGCCGGTGTTGGTGAGCGGACTCGTGAGGGTAACGATCTCTACTGGGAGATGAGTGAGGCAGGCGTTATTGATCAGGATAACCTGGCGAACTCCAAAGTTGCTCTGGTATACGGTCAGATGAACGAGCCTCCCGGTGCGCGTCTTCGTGTTGCGCTTTCCGCTCTCGCGATGGCGGAGTATTTCCGTGATGAGAAGAATCAGGACGTGCTTCTGTTCATTGATAACATTTTCCGATTCTCACAGGCAGGTTCCGAGGTGTCAGCGCTTCTTGGCCGGACTCCTTCTGCGGTGGGTTACCAGCCGACTCTTTCTACCGAGATGGCCGGTCTTCAGGAGCGGATTACTTCCACCACTAAAGGTTCGATTACTTCCTTCCAGGCCGTTTACGTTCCTGCGGATGACTTGACTGACCCTGCTCCGGCAAACACTTTCGCTCACCTTGACTCGACTGTCGTTCTTGAGCGTTCCCTTGCTGAGCTGGGTATTTACCCTGCTGTTGATCCTCTTGCTTCTACTTCTAAAGCGCTTGCGCCAGAAGTGGTTGGTGAAGAGCACTACGCTGTTGCCCGTGGAGTTCAGAATGTGCTTCAGCGCTATCGTGACCTCCAGGACATCATTGCGATTCTGGGTATGGATGAATTGAGCCCTGAAGATAAACTGACCGTTTTCCGTGCCCGGAAAATTCAGAAGTTCCTCAGTCAGCCTTTCACTGTCGGTGAAGTTTTCACCGGTATCCCGGGCGTTTACGTTTCTGTTGAGGAAACTGTTCAGGGCTTCAAAGAAATTCTCGACGGTCAACACGATGAAGTGGCCGAGAATGACTTCTACATGAAGGCCGGTATCGAGTCTGTGAAAGCAGCCAAGTCGTAAAATTTTCGAGAAACTCTCATTATGCTCCGTCTCGACATAGTTACACCCGCGAAGAAAGCGTTTTCGGACGACGTGGAAAGCGTTGTCGTGCCGGGCATTCAAGGGGAGTTTGGAATTCTTACTGCGCACGCTCCGCTGGTTACGAGTTTGCAGCCGGGGGAACTCCGCTACGTAAAGGATGGCAAAGAAACTTCCCTGGCGATTGGCGGGGGAGTAGTCGAGGTATCCTATGACAAGATCTCTCTACTCACCGATATGGCTTTCGAAGAAGCCGATATCGATGAAGATGCAGTAGAGAAAGCTCTGGAGCGGGCTCAGAAAGCCCTTTCCGAGAAGCCTGAAGCTGAAGAGATGGCAGCCATTGAAATGACGATTGCCAAGTCTCTCGCTCAGTTGCAGATTAAGCGCAAGCGCCGTCAGCTGTAATTTTTCGTGCCGAAATGGTACCTGTGCAGCTCAGCAATTTGGGCGGTACAGGTTTTTTGGGGGGTTAAAGAAATCCCGGATAGAAGTGGTTCGATCATAAACCGCGCTCTTTGAACGCCGGATAGCTTGCCGGATAATACGGCGCCCGGAAGATTCCACCGCCTCCGATTCCAGGACCGCCTTTACCTTTGGATCCTT
>JAHDCN010000094.1 GCA_020629815.1 Verrucomicrobiota bacterium | reverse complement strand
GGATGATCAACAAATTCCCAACTCAATCCGGGAAACTCATCACACCACTTCTGTGCCAGAGCTTTGACGCCGAATGTCTCGGTGGCGTAGTGGCCGGCATAGATGACATTGATCCCCAGTTCCTCTGCTGCGGTGTAGCTCCAGTGGGGGCCTTCCCCGGTGATAAACGTATCGATCCCGGTTTCGGCCATGGCGAAGACCTCAGAGCCGGCACCACCGGTGACTAATCCAACGCTTTGAATTTCCTGAGGCCCGCCGGCACACAACATAGCAGGAGCGCCGGTAACGGATTCGATTTGCTTCACAAGCTGATCGCGATCGAGACCGGCCTGATCAACCCGGAGCCCGAGTTGAATTCCTTTCCACGGAAAGAAAGGTTCCGCTTTCTCCAAAAGCCCGAGAGCCTGCATTAGCTGAGCGTTGTTTCCCAGCTCGGGATGCACGTCGAGAGGGATGTGTGCACTGTAGATCGCCAAATCGTGGTCCATTGCAGTCTTGAGTTTGCGATATGTGGCGCCCTCAATTTTTTGTGCTCCGTTCCAGAACATTCCATGGTGAACGACCAATAAATCTGCACCCTTTGCGCAGGCTTTTTCGATCACCGGCAGGCAGGCGTCTACTGCTGCTACGATAGTTTTTACCTCTCCGGAACTTTCCAACTGCAGTCCATTTAAGGCTGGGGGATAATCCGGAATTTCGGCAAGGGATAGCCAGTCGTCAGCGGCGGAAATGAGTTGGGACAGTTCGGGCATAGGTGCAAGTAAGAAACCGGAAAACAGAGTGTCCGCAATCTTCTTTCCGCATTACCCGATGGAGGCGGGGGATTCAGACCTCTTTTCCAGCCAGCTCACTTTTGTTTTCGGCCAGCGATTCTGCCATGCGAGCTACTTTCCCGTTGCCTGTGCCGAGAATTTCTTCCACCAATCGGTTGCTCAGAGCTTTCTGACCGGATGGCAGACGCAGGGTAAGTTTGCGTTTTCCTCCACGACTGTAAATCACTACATCTTCACTGAAGAAGCGGGACTCCTGAGTGACTTCGAGTTCATCCAGCGCCAGCGTCGTGTGGTATTCTTTCCACATGCGCCGCCCGATGAAGTGGAGCACGCCTTCTGTGTTTGAAGCGGAAACGAGGCGGCCAAAGGTATTCGGGGTAAAATTGCGGAATTTGCGGCACGGGCCGACCAGGGCTTTGACTGACCAATTCACTTCGGGCTTGTCACCCTTCAGCGCGTTCATCAGAGCGAGGTCTTCGTCCATCGTAAGGTTACCGTAGAGAAGGGTATCTTCGTTCTTCTCGGCAAAGAAGGAGGTGAACTTATTGCCGACCAGCCAGGTGAATACTTTGACTCTGCGAAACAGCTTCGGTGCGAGATACAGACACAGTGCGATGAAGACGAGGCAGATGCCTGCGGTTAGGTAAGGGTGCTTGCTCATCAAGGCGAGGCCACCGATGACCACGACATCTTCCGCAACGCTGGCTGCCACATTGGTAAAAGGTTCAGGGGACGAATTTATCGCCAGCCGGGTGCCGGACTTAAATCCGTGAGTGACCAAGGTAGCTCCACCGGCAAGCATTCCGACGATTACTTCAAAAGCTGGATCAACCGATCCGACGGCGGACATCGCCAGCAAGCCTCCGCCGATCGGTCGGACGAGGGTGTGGACTGTGTCCCAAAGCGAATCAACCCAGGGGATTTTGTCAGAAAAAAACTGCAGGCCGAAAAACAGGCCGGAGGCAATCAGAATGGCGGGATCGCCCAGAACCATCAGTTCCGGATAGGTTCCTGCGACATTGACCCAGCCCTGATTGATGGCAAGACCGGTAATGAACACCGTCAGGTAAAGATTGAGGCCGGCCAGTGTGGCAAAGCCAAGTGCTACGGCGAGAGTTTCCAGTACTTCCATGGCGGGTAGGTGAGTAGAATTGGTGATCAGACGACTGGTTTCGCCATTTCATGCAAAACCACAAAGAGGATTCGTCATTTCTCTAACGCGCACCACTATAAAACCTTATGCGGATTGTAGCGCAAAACGAAAGGAATCTTATACTGCGTCGTCTCCTTTCACAGAATCGCTATGAGTGAACTTCCACAATTTCAGCCGCTTGATGAACACAATCGAAAGCTTCAGTCCAATGTGCATCCGCCGGACTGGGTGAATCCGACTCCGGAAGGTAACTACAATATGGTGGTGATCGGAGCTGGTGCAGCCGGGCTGGTGACGGCGGCCGGAGCTGCCGGTGTCGGAGCGAAAGTTGCCTTGATCGAGCGCGAACTGCTGGGTGGGGACTGCCTAAACGTTGGCTGTGTCCCATCAAAAGCGATTATCGCCGCAGGAAAGCGCGCTGCCCAAATTCGTGATGCGGAGGACTTTGGAATTTCGGTTCCGGAAGGAGTGAACATTGACTTTGGCCGTGTGATGGAGCGGATGCGCAAGTTGCGGGCCGACATCAGTCCTCACGATTCGGCTGAGCGTTTCCGGGATCTGGGTATCGATGTTTTTCTCGGCGGAGGAAAGTTTACTTCAAAGAACACGGCGGAAGTCGGAGGTCAGACTCTGCATTTTAAGAAGGCATGTATTGCGACCGGCGCGCGTGCCTCGGCACCTCCGATCCCCGGACTCGATACGGTTGACTATCTAAATAACGAAACCCTTTTTTCACTGACCGAGATTCCGAAGCGGTTCGGGATCATTGGTGCGGGACCGATCGGCGTGGAAATGGCGCAGAGTTTTGCCCGGCTGGGATCCGAGGTTTTTCTGGTTGAGGCTGCGGAAGGTGTATTGCCAAGGGAAGATCCGGATGCTGCGAAAATTGTCGGCGAATCACTGAAGCGCGACGGGGTAAATATCCTTTGCTGCGGGAAAGAGCTACAGCTGAGCCCGGGTGAAAGCGGTGGTGTTCGCTTGCGGGTAGATTCGAATGGAAACTCCTACGACGAAACGGTAGATCAGCTTTTGGTTGCGGTAGGCCGCGCTCCAAATGTGGAAAATCTCGGACTCGAGGAAATTGGCGTAGAGTTTACCGCGAAAGGCGTCGTAGTGAATGATAAGCAACAGACCAGCGTGAAAAACATCTACGCAGCAGGTGATATTTGTTCCCCATATCAATTCACTCATGCCGCCGACTTCATGGCGCGAAATGTGATCCGCAACGCACTCTTTGGCGGAAGGGCAAAAACCAGTTCACTGATCATACCTTGGGCGACCTACAGTGAGCCGGAGGTGGCACACGTCGGAATTTACGCGCGAGAGGCAGAAGAAAACGGGGTGGAAATCGACACTTTCACACAGGAGTTCAGCGGGGTCGATCGCGCGATCCTTGCCGGGGAAACCGAAGGTTTTGTTCGGGTTCATGTGAAAAAGGGTGGTGACCAGATTCTGGGAGCCACTGTTGTAGGTCCAAATGCCGGTGACATGATTGGCGAGATCACGCTGGCGATGACAAATGGTATCGGACTTGGGAAAATCGCATCTACGATTCACCCGTATCCGACCATTGGTGAAGCAGTTCGAAAAGTAGGCGACCTTTACAACCGTACCCGACTCACGCCAAAGGTCGCGTCTGCGATGAAGAAATGGCTGAAATTCTCGCGGCGTTAAACCGGGCAAGTCCCTGCAGATACGGAAACCTGTTTCCAGCATATTATTATAATAATTATTGAAATTATAAATAAGAATGTTAGGTTTGTAGGCTAAACCATTTTATTGATGAACCCTCGTCCTACCACAACACGGGCATTCTCTCTTGTAGAAATGCTTTCCGTGATCGCAGTAATTGGAATCATCTCGGCGATTGCTCTTCCTGCAATCACCGATGTGAATGAGTCTGCGACTGAGGCGGCTGCGCGCCGAAATGCACAAAATATTGCATCGATCTACCAGAGTGCTCGCAGCGCCGGGTTGGATTTCTACAGCAGTGACGGCATAGCGACGACTGTTGGCAATGTGGTTGAAGGTGGCATTGTGGAAGCTGGCGTGTTTGAAGGGAATTTCTTTGGGCTGCAAGGTTTGTCCTCCAAAGATCAGGCTGCGGCATCCGATTATCTGACGTTAGCGGGAACCGATTTGCTCTATGAAGGTGCCGCTTTTGGTATTCTTGATACTGACCAGACGCGTTCTACCGATGCAGGGGGAGCGAAGCCTCCAGGAAAAGATGACATTAACACAGAAGACCCTTTTGATGCGAAGGGTGGAGAAGATTAAGTAGATTTCATTGCCACGAACTTTCTTCCTGTTGATTGACTCTCTGCCGAAAAACGGTCAGCGTAGGTTATCATGTCAGAGGAAACATCCGTTGCGCCCGAGTGGTCCGATCAAATCCGGACCCAATATCTTTCCGGTGCGGCTAATCAGTTTATCATTCACGGAAATGTAAATGACCGAATGTTGATTCCCGCCGAAAAAGAAGGCGGAGATCCATCGATTGGTAACCTGATCGATTTCCTTACTGGAGTGCAACTCCGCAAGTTTGATCTGGTGCTGAGCTACGAGCTCGGAACTGGTTTGCGCATTGAGCAAGGTGAAGAGTTCTTCCGCAAGCTGCGTCACAACGAAGATTTACCAAAAGATCCGGCGCAGGCAATTGGTTACCTCGATCACTTCTTTCGGTTTTGCGTCAACTTGCGACGGATTCAACCGGGAGACAGCAGCGATCCGGAGGTCGCGGAGGTAAAACGGCAGCTCGCGGGCCGGAATCACTCGATCGCGGTGGTGATCAAATCTGCGGAGTTGGTATTCCCTATTTCCAAGCAAACCCGCGATTACCAGCTGAGTTCGATGGCTTCAGTGGTTCGGTCCTGGTCGCACGAGACTCATTTTCTGGAGCAGAATATGTCAGTCTTCCTGGTGACTGAGAATCTCAACGACTTGAATCATCTGCTGGCGAATAACACGAGAGCTGCGCTGGTCGAGTATGAAATGCCCTCCAGTGAAGACCTTGGACTGGCTTTTGACTACTTTGTAAAGGAATACCCCAAGGCTTTAGAGAACTTTGTAGAGAGTCCCGAAATGCCTGCGGAAAGACTGGCCGGAGCGACGCTCTCCTCTATCGAGGGATTGCTGAAAACCCGCGAATACGAAGACAAGCCTTTGGTGGAAGATGACCTGGCCGATCTGAAGCAGCAGCTCGTGGAAAAAGATGCGCAGGGGCTGATCGGATTTCTCGAGCCAACTCGAACACTCGACGATGTGTATGGTCATGACGCGGTGAAAACCTGGATGCGTCAGGATATTGAGCTTTGGCGACAGGGAGATACCGGTGCGATGCCGATGGGCTATCTACTTTGCGGTCCGGTGGGCACAGGAAAGACCTACATCGTGGAGTGTCTTGCAGGGGAGGCGGGTGTTCCGGTGGTGAAGCTGAAGAACTTTCGCGATCGCTGGGTTGGCTCGACCGAGGGCAACCTGGAGAGAATCTTTAACCTCCTGCATGCTCTTGGTCGATGCATCGTTTTCATTGATGAGGCAGATCAGGCTCTTGGCAGTAGGGATTCGGGCTCGGGCGATTCCGGTGTTTCCGGTCGTGTGTATTCCATGATGGCAAAGGAAATGAGTGATACCCGCAACCGCGGGAAAATTCTCTGGATTCTCGCCTCCAGTCGTCCGGACCTAATCGAGGTGGACCTGAAGCGACCGGGACGTGTTGATGTGAAGATTCCTCTATTTCCGGCTCACGATCCAGTGGGCGGTTATATGCTGATTCGTGCGCTTGGAAAGAAACACAAACTCGATCTGCCAAAAGAGTGCCCGGAGCACATTCTCGATTTGGTTCCTGAACTGGTTACCCCTGGCGCCGCAGAATCGATTGCGATTAAAATCTACCGATTGGTGAAAACCAAAAAGGTTGATCCGGTTGAGGCTCTCCGTGATTGCCTTGATGAGTACCAGAATCCAATTCCAACCGAGATCATGGATTTCCAAATTGGCCTGGCGGTCAGCGAAGCCAGTGATCTGGACTTTGTACCAAAGGTCTTCCGCGACAAAGCGCAGTCGTAGGGGCGATGAATTTTCTCGCCCATCTCTTTGTTGCAGAGCCCACGCCGGAATCACGGATGGGCAATTTGTTGGGGGATTTCGTGAAAGGAAAACCCTGGGATGATCGCTTTGAGCCCGTGATTTGGGAGGCCATCATGGAGCATCGCCATATCGATGTGTTTACCGACGAGCATCCTGCCTGGAAGGCCAGTCGGGATTTGCTTGATCCAGAGCTGCGGCGATATGCGGGAATCATTATCGATGTGTTTTATGATCACTTTCTTTCCCGAAACTGGAAGCAATTTTGTTCCGGTCAAAGCGTTGGTGAATTCACCAAAGAAGTATACGCCGATCTCGAGAGAGCTGCTGACCATGCACCGAAAGATGCGATGGAGATCATTCGGCAAATGATTGCCGAAGACTGGTTTGCCAACTACCGAAGCGTGAACGGGATCGAATACACGCTAAAGCGTATTTCCCGGCGTAGCGAAAACCTGAGTCCTATTGATGGATCTGTGCGAGAATTGAAAAACCATTTTCAATCGATGGAAGAGCACTTCCTGCAGTTCTTTCCGGACGCTCTCCGTTTCATGGAAGACTTTCGCAGAGATCGGAAGAAATAAAAAAGGGATGCCCGCTGCGCAGACATCCCTTCATGATATTCTCCAAAGTTAGGAGGAGAAATTGGTTACCGACGCGCGTCGGAATAAAGATATTGAGTTGCCAGAATCACTTCCGGGCTGGAAACCTTTTCGACTCGCTTCGATGCGCGCTCGGACATACCGAGAAAGGTGTTCGATAAGCGAAGGTCACCGGAAACACGACTGATGTTTTTCACCAAAACTCGTGAACGACTCGTGCCAGCGACCGGTTTGGGATACTTCTTCTTTTTGCAAATGGCACCGGACCGAATGCCGAAGTTTGCGCTGCGAGGTTGAATCGAATAACCGACCAAACGGTAGCGATTTGTTTCTTCCGCATAAGTGGTAGCTGCACCAAAAGCGAAAAAGAGAGCGAGCAGAGTAATTGCGAGTTTGTTCATAAAATTTCGTGTATTTTATAATTTTCGCAAAAATTGCACTAAAAGTCAAGAAAATCACAATATTTCTGAAAATTCAGATCTTCTCTGTCCTCGCTTTTATATGAAGCCAGAAACGAAGGGTTATGATCGCCAACAGAACTATGCCGTACGCGATGCCTTCGGTTGCGTATATTCGAAGGCTGTGTGGCGAGAGAATATCATTTTTTGAATAGATTCGGAGTGTTTCAAACCAGGGCAAGGGAAGATTGAGCCTGCCTTCACCTAATGGCCACATGACTCCAATCCCGCGTCCGTGATTGTAAAATGAATCCAGTAGTAGGTGACTATACCAGGCGAAAGCACCGAAGTAGATGAGATGCCCGTGGAGTTGAGGTTTTGCTTTGCCATTCAGCCAGGCTCGATACAGGCAGACCAGACATATCACTCCCAGAGTGGTTGAGAAAATGCTGTGACTGATGTCGTAGCGGTCGTGTCCCCAGTTGGGCAATGGCAGATCAGGGATATTTGCAAAAAGAACGAATGTCGAAGCAGTGCCAAAAAGGAAGAGTGGGCGCTTCAGGGATCGGGATGGGAGAACCGCGGCAAGGATCGCGAGTCCGGTGAGTGAGTGGCCAACAGGTGACATGGGCAGGTTACGTGTAGGGCGCAGAGTTCTTTCACTACTTGGCTTTTTGGTTGCGCAACTTCTGTCTGACCTCCCTTGTATGGAGTGGAAGCGGAGTCCCCATCTCGAAAAGAATCGATACCCGGAAAGTCGGGCGGGATTCGCAGTTTGTTGACTTACCTCGGTATATGGCTGGTGGCATTGACCGTTTTGGTGATTCTCCAGACTTCCTGGGGGAATGGGGCGAGTTGGCAGGAAGTATTTGGAGCCGTTTTGCGAAACTGGCTTCCCTGGGTTGTGCTTGGTCCCGTTTTGTGGTGGTTAGTGAAACGGTTTCCTCTGTTCGGGAGTAAGAAATGGAGAAATTTGGCGGTTCATTTTGCCGCTTCACTCGTGATGCTTTTGCTGGCAGAGCTACTGGTCGCGTTTGTGGTGCATCCTGCAACCCGACCCATTTTCCAGCAAGCTGCTGCCGAGAACCCTCAAATAAGGGAAGTTCGGAGCAATCGAAGGGGGCCGCAATTGAGACAGAGGGAATACCGGTTGCGGCCGAAGCCTTTAGCCAGAAAATTTCCTGCCTGGTTTCTCCTCAACTGGTTGTTTGTGTTGATTGGAAATGCACTTTTGCAGCGGCGTGCTGATGAAGCACGAAAGCGCCGTAATTTGGAACTGCAAAATGAATTGAGCCAGGCCCGGTTGAGGGAATTGCAGAACCGTCTTCAACCACACTTTCTCTTTAACACCCTGAATTCGGTGTCGGCTTTGATTCTCGTCGATCCGGAAAAAGCTGACGATATGGTGAACCGGCTTTCGCAGCTGCTGCGTCGGGTGTTGCAATCTTCTGAGAAGCCGCTAATTCCGCTTCGGGAAGAATTGGATTTGCTCCGCGATTATCTGGCGATTGAGCAGGTGCGTTTTTCAGATCGACTGAGTGTTCAGGAATTCGTCGAAGAGGAAACCTTAGGCTGCCTGTTGCCGCCACTGGCTCTCCAGCCTCTTGCAGAGAACGCGATCAAACATGGGATCGAACCGAAGAGTGAGCCGTCAGTCTTTGCGGTTCATACACGGATTCAGGCAGGATTACTTCATGTTCAATTGATTGACGATGGCATCGGTGGAGAGTCCAAAGATCATCAGGGTGGATTTGGCATCGGAACCGAAAATGTCAGACGACGTTTGGAAACCGCCTTCCCGGGAGAAGCTACTTTGGAGGTAAAGTTTCCAGATGGCGGAGGAACAGCAGTTTCGATTCTGGTTCCAGTCAGGAAAGGGGAGGTGAATGAGTGAAATAATTCGCACCTTTCTGGTTGATGATGAACCACTCGCCAGGCAGCGGATGCAACATCTGCTCAGTAGCTATACTGATCTCGAGATTGTGGGTGAATTCGGAAATGGAACGGATTGTATTGATGCGACGCTACAGAATCCACCGGATCTGATTTTTCTGGATATCGGGCTTCCTGATCACACGGGTTTGGAGGTGGTCTCCGAATTAGTCGGGGAAATGCAGCAACTGCCTCTGATAGTTTTCGCGACCGCATACAATGAACATGCGATTTCCGCATTTGAATTGAACGCACTCGACTACCTCCTCAAGCCGGTGAGTCCAGATCGAATTGCGCTTACCGTTGATCGGGTACGCAACTCACTGGCCGCACGCAGGCGCAATGAAGAAGACAAAAAGCTGCGGGACTGGGTGGAATCCGGAACCGGAGACAAATCCGGATTCCCGAGTCAGATTGAGATTTGCGATGGTAGCGAGACGCATTTCGTGCCTGTCGATTCGATCTTTCTGTTTCAAGCTGATCGAAATTACCTCGAAGTCCACACTGCCGGGAAAGTATATCTCTGGCGTATGACGATGGCGCGTCTCGAAGGTTTGCTGGACCCTGAGTTTTTTCTACGTGTCAGCCGCTCTGCGATTGTTGCAATACAGCAGGTTTCCTCTCTGGAAAAGAAAGGCCGCAATAATTGGGCGAACACCGAGTCCGGCAATCAAATCGCCGTGACTCGGAATCTTGAAACGCTGTTGGAAAAAATGCGCAGCCGCAGTTAGCTCTTCGCTTCCACCGCCTCGACTTTCTCACCGCCGTCGCTGTCTTCTGCAGAAAACGAGAGAACTTTTTCGCCTTCTTCGTGAGAGACTTTAACGACCTGGCCGGGAGATACGGTTCCGCGAAGCAGGTGCTCAGCGAGCGGGTCTTCGAGGTTTTTCTCCACAGCACGGCGCATCGGGCGGGCCCCGTAATCGGGATCGTAGCCTTCGGCAATGAGGAATTCTTTCGCAGATTCGTCGAGTTCGAGGATGATCTCTTTCTCCGCCAGACGATCGAGGACTGTCTGAATTTCCAGACCGACAATTGTGATTAGGTCATCACGCTCCAGCACGTGGAACACAATCTTCTCATCAAGACGGTTGAGGAATTCCGGCTTAAAAGCTTCTTTCGCACGCTCCAAAATCTTGTCGCGCA
>JAHDCN010000093.1:5896-10138 GCA_020629815.1 Verrucomicrobiota bacterium | reverse complement strand
ACGGCTGTCCGGGTAAAACCACCTATTTGTAACGGCGGTAGGGTTCTTTGCTTTTCTTGAGAGCTTCGGGATCGTTTCTCAAGGAAGAAAAAACTCCCTCCGGTTGCTCTGTCGGTAGTGAACCGAGCCAAACATCCACCTCAGTTTTGATTTCTTTCAGGACATCGACCTTTTCCTCAATGAGGTTGTTTTTCTCGAGAGGGTCCGCGACCAAATTGTAGAGCTCCTCCCGGCCACGCTCAGGATTGGCAAGATACTTGTAACCTTTTGAAATGGCGGTCATCGAGGCCCAATGCTCACTGTCGGCAGGGCCGGCATTGTAGCGGGAAAAGATCGGGTTTTTTCGTTCTTTGGCCGGTTTACCAAGCAGGACATCGGTATAGTCGTGGCCGTCAGGAACATACCCCTCAGGAAACTCAGCTCCTGCGAGATTGCAGAAAGTCGGCAGCAAATCGACAGCTGTAATGAAACTGCCTTCATCGACGGTTCCGGCCTTGACTTTCGCAGGCCAACGAACCAGAAACGGCACGTTGATGCCACCTTCGTGAAGCGATCCTTTGTAGCCTTTGCGTCCGCCGGTTGTACCCTTGGCCGCACCAATACCGAAGCCCATTCCTGTAGCGGGATCGTAAGTCATCTTCGGAATTTCAATCTCAGTTCTGCTGCGCGCCGGGCCGTTGTCCGAACTGAAAATCACCAACGTATTCTCAGCCAGTTTTTGTTCGTCGAGATAATCGAGGAGCCATCCAACACGCTCGTCAGCATAAGCCAAGGTGGCGGCATAAATGTTCTCCCCATCATTGGTCAGATGAGGAAACATCTGCCGATACTTCGGCAAGACATGAAACGGTGTATGCGGCTCATGTAACCAGAGATTGATAAAGAACGGTTTCTTCTCCTCGACGGCCTTTTCGATAAACTCAATCGATCGATCGACATCTTTGTCGTAGGGCATTTGCTCACCGGAACAATTGTAAGCGCCGTAGTCGTCGTAGCCATATTCGATCGGCGAGGGGCTGTCCGGAATCATCTCGTTCGAGAGATGCCATTTGCCATAGTGAGCGGTTTTGTAACCTGCTCCCTGAAGCATACGCGGCAGGCTTGGAGCCTTAGTGTCGAGCCAATCCGGCATTCCGCGCTTCTCATTGCTATCTACCCAGGCGAAGTGGCCGTCGATCAAATACCGCGACGGAAAGTGCCCGGTCATCACTGCGGTACGGCTGGGCGAACAAACCGGGCTGGCAACCGTGAACCGCAGGAACTCAGCACCTTCTTTGGCCAGACGATCAATATTCGGGGTTTTCACAAAAGGGTGATTGTGGCAGCTGAGGTCTTCCCAGCCCCAATCATCGGCGAAAATGAAAATGATATTGGGCCTCTCTTCACCGTATGACAATTGCCCGCAAAGCAGGGCGACGGCAGTAAGGCAGAGTTTCAAAATATGGTTTTTCATAGTTGGTTCTAAATTCTTTCAGGTCGGCGATCTTACCGTGATTTCTCCACTTTTGCAGAGTGAATCTTGGCCACAATTCGATCGTTCTACTTCAATGTTTTGATGTAACTCACTAAGTCCGCCATGGACTGCTCCGGAAATTCACTGAAATGCGCAGGCATGAAAGACTTGTTCGCTACCGGCAGCTCAAACTTGATGTCGGACTTCGCTGTAAAGGTTTGGGAACCACCCATTTGCGCGACCGTCGTTCCCCACTCGTCCTGCTTATAGAGATATCCGGAGATTACACGCCCATCGATATCAACCACACAGTAGAGCAGGTAACCAGCCTCAATCGCAGCGTCCGGCTGAACAATCGCTGTGAGCAGCGACTCATCATCACGAGTCGAGGAACCATCCAAAGGAGGCGCAATCTCCTGACCCACACCGCCGACCTGATGACAGGTGAGGCACATCTGAAATAGCCCATGACCGGTATTGGGGTCTCCCTTCAGAGTATCGATCGCCTTCCGATACTTTCCGATTTTTTCCTGATAAACTGCCTGCTGTTTCCGGTCTCTTAAGAACACTTCATGGCTGAGTTTTTTCACCGTTTCGTTCCGGCGCATTTCACGACGCAGAACGGTAGTCGTCAAAGGCGTGAAATAAGTTTGATCCATTTTACCGGTCTCATAGAGCCTTAGCATGATGGTGAGTCCTTGAAGTGTTTCGGAAAGTTGCAGGCTTGCCTTTCTCAAGTCGTCTTCCGACTTCTGATCAAAGAACTCGCCAAACAAAGTATTCACCTTCTGTTTGTCGGCTTCGGGCTGTCGAAATACTTTGGCAAAAGCATTTAGCCTGAGTTTTTCATTAAGAGATTCGTTGCTGCAAATTTCCGTAATAAACGAAACATACCTTTCCGGTTCTCGAGACAACATTTCCAATCCTCTATCGAGGTAGGTTTCATTTCCCGGATCCACTTTCAGGTAGTCATTCCGAATCCTCTCGTTCAAAGCGGTAGAGCGAAAGTTGTAGGCAATTTCCATGGCGCGGTTGCGATCTGCTGCTTCGCCCGTGTCATAGAGATTCAGCAGCGGTTGAGACAGCATCGTCAACAGCGCTTCGGGAAAGACCATCGGCACATCAATCGCGTAGCGGTGCAGGCCTTTCTCCGGTTGCTTCAGTTTGCTGACCAAGCGAGTCGATCGATCAAGGAAATTCTCCCAGTTCTGCTCCGACAGGAAATGAGGTTCCACAGCCTGATAGACCGCCGGGCTGTCGATCATGCCCATGATCGCAATAAACGTTTCGTCCTCGATCTGCTTCTGTTTGATGGTGTCCCAAAGCTTCAGAAACTGGGTTTCCTTTTCCTGATCGGGCAATGCCAGGAGCGCCCAGAGCTTGTTGGCGAGGGGCTGCGAATCAATTCCGCTGGAGTTGAAGTAAGAGACCAGTTCTTTGGGATACTTCTCCATCGCCTTTCGCGCCAGGAAGCGCTCGAACCGACGCTCGAAAGAACCTCCCAGGGCATTGCCCTCCAACTCAGCTTTTGAAGCCGTGACCAGCAGCGAAACCAACTCTTGATTGGAGACACCAAGATCTTCAATCGTTCGAATCAGTTGTGCTCGAACCATATGATGCTCATCCTCCACAAGCGGAGAAATCAACGGAGCCAATTCTTCCGGACTTACCTCCAATGTCACCAGAGCCCGAAGCATCTGAGTCCGAAGGTCATAGTGAGGGTCAGCCAAAAGCGCTTTCGCCAAATCTTGATCATAGTGCCCCAAACTCTCCAGTGACCACAGAGCATGCACCCGACTGGAAATGGTAGCCTGTTCATCTTTGGCCAAAGCTACTAAATCCGGGATCAATTCAGCTACCTGTCGATCAGCGATCTGTTGCCACGCAGCCCGTTTCTCCCAGAGAATCTCAGCAGAAAGATGGGCCAGTAACTCTTTGTCCCCGGTTTCGATGAGATTTGGGATTTTTTGAGGCTTCTGACTCTCGTGTCGAATTCTCCAAATGCGCCCATGTTTCCGGTCACGCCGCGGATCTGATCGCGGCGTTTCGTTGTGGGCAATGATCATATTGTACCAATCCGCGATATAGAGACAGCCATCGGGCCCAAACTCGATATTGACCGGTCGAAACCACTTATCGGTAGAAGTCAGGAAATCAGCGCGGTGCTCCGATTTCACCGAACC
The DNA here is from genome assembly GCA_020629815.1 of Verrucomicrobiota bacterium. Classification (GTDB taxonomy): domain Bacteria; phylum Verrucomicrobiota; class Verrucomicrobiia; order Verrucomicrobiales; family DEV007; genus Arctic95D-9. The sequence goes on along the minus strand of JAHDCN010000093.1, from coordinate 6,502 downwards.
ATCAGCATAACGCTCGATAAACACGGCATTGATCGCGTTGGTCAGCGGGTTGGCGAGAAAGGCAACGTTATTCCATTCCTCGGGAAAACCTCGAGAACCATTTTCATCGAAAGCCATTCCTGACAGCCCTGTCCCCCCAACACCAAACTTGTGGATGCGCGGTGTCCAAGGCTGATAGTCGCGTTGGTTTTTATTACCGATTCCAGGCACCGCCATGAATGGGTCCAGCGGAGTCACACAGTATCCACGATCATTCGCTTCCGATGCATACCACTGGCCAGTCTCGCGCAGCTGAAACCCCCACATATTGTTGCCAGCCGTATTGGTGATCTCAATCTTCCGCCCATCCAGAGAAAACTTGGCGATCTTACTGTAGGCAATGTTCGTCGACTCACCCGAAGCTACTGCGGTGACTTCACCCTCATTCAATGCACCTTGGGAAAAATGCACCCATCCGCCGGGCCCGCGGACCAATGAATGGGACATAGTATGGGTGTCATTGAAACCGAAACCGGTAAGGATCGTTTTGTGAGTGTCCGACTTTCCATCCTGATCGGTATCGTCGAAGTACAGCATTTCCGATCCATGAGCCACGAACACACCGGT
>JAHDCN010000093.1:1387-5796 GCA_020629815.1 Verrucomicrobiota bacterium | reverse complement strand
TCGAAAGTAAGATCAATGGGATTGACGATACCGTTCTCTTCAGAAGCGACCAGCTCGACGACAAATCCTTCCGGCACAGTAAAACTGGCGAGTTCCTCTTCCGGTGACTGGGCCTTCTCAACAGCCGCACTCTTCTGCGCCTGCAAGGCCGAAGCAAAGCAAAGGCTGATAAGGATAATACCTAAGGTTTTCATGATCTATTCAGGGGGTAATCGGGACCGCTAAGATTCCGCATGTTTTCCGAGCTATCACTTCATCGAAAGAGGCTGAGGATTCTCGACAAAGGCAGCCGGTCGGACACTCTTCGACATTTTTTGATCAAACTCCTGGAGATAACCTGCCAGCCGCTTGACCACTTCCGGATGAGATTTGATCACGTTCGTCGTTTCCCCGATGTCCGTTTCCAGATTGTACAGCAGCGATGGCTTGCCCTTGGTGATATGCAGCTTCCATTTTCCGGACCGCACAGCCCGCAGAGTTTTGCCCCCATGATAAAAGAAGGCTTCGTGAGGAGTCTTGGCTTTGCCTGAGAGAACCGGCCAAATGTCTTTGCCATCAATTTCCCTTTCAGGGGAAAGCTCCACGCCTGCCAACTTGGCAAAGGTCGGCAGCAGATCCATCGCAGTCATGATCTCGTCGTTGTCTTTGCCAGCAGGAATTCCCCCCGGCCAGCGAATCACAGTAGGCTCGCGCATCCCACCTTCGAATGTCGATCCTTTCGCTCCTCGAAGTGGTCCGGAATAATCGAAATCCGGCGCCGCGTGGCGATAACGCCCGGCTCCGTTGTCGGAAGTGAAAATCACCATCGTGTTGTCGTCGACACCATTGGCTTTCAGCGCATCGAGAATCTCTCCGACTGACCAATCAATCTCAGCAATCGATTGATAGAACAGCTGCTCTCTCGTGTCGTAGTCAATATTGCCGTCTTCCTCTTTGAGTTTTTCAACGATCTTGCCGTCTACACCTTTCATAAACGGCGGCGCTACGTGGAGAGGCACATGCGGAATGGGATGAGGCACAAAGACGAAAAAGGGATCGTCTTTGTTTTCCTCAATGAACTTCACCGCCCGCTCGGTGAAACGCTTCGTCAGGTAATCTGCGTCCGGATCCATCTCGATCACCTCTTCTCCATCCAGGAGCGGAAGAGGGGGAAAGTTGAACTTGCTCTGCCGAGGGTGAAACGGATGGATATCGTGACTGAAGGGAATGCCAAAGAACTCGTCAAATCCCTGGCGGGTTGGCAGGAACTCCGGTTGGTCACCGAGGTGCCATTTGCCGAAAATCCCAGTCTTGTAGCCGGCACTCTTCAATACCTCAGCGATCGTAAATTCGGAAGGATTCAGCCCTTTCTTATCCCCAGCGAGCAGCACGCCGAAATTCGAACCGGTCGCCATATCAACCCGTCGGGGATAACAGCCCGTCATCAACGCAGCCCTCGATGGGGTACAAACCGGGGCAGCAACATAGAAGCTGGTCAGTCGCGCCCCTTCCTTCGCCATTTGATCAATCCGCGGCGTGCTCACATGCTCGCCACCATAGCAACCCAAGTCGCCATAGCCCTGGTCATCGGTGAAGATGATGACAAAGTTGGGCTGCTTGCCGGTTATCGGTTTGGGATCTTTGACCACCGGCAGGGCGTTACGAACCAACCCTGTTGATTCGTTGGGCATACCCTGTTGGTTCGTGGCAACAGCCTTATTGGGCTGAGCTGCTACGGCTGGCGTTTTTTTTTGAGTCGCCGCGACCGGCTCGCCTTCTTTCAGAGTAGCAATGTAAGCGACAAGGTCAGCCATGGTTTCGTCCGGCAACTGACCAAACGCGGCCGGCATGAAAGAACGCCCGCCAACAAAGTTCTGATTCTTGATCTCGTTCTGCGGGACAAACATTCGCGCTCCACCCATCATCGCGACGGTGGTGCCGAGCGGCTCCTTCTTATCGAGGTAGCCTTCCAGAGTGGAACCATCGGTCTTGGTGATTCGGTAGAGTCCGTATCCGCCCTCGACCGCTGCGTCGGGATCAACAATCGCTGTGAGGAGATGCTCCAGATCGCGGTGGCCGGAACCATCCAGCGGCGGCGCAATATCCTGTCCAACATCACCAACCTTGTGACAGGTGAGACAACTTCCAAACGTGACCTTGCCTTTCTCCGGGTCACCGGGGTTGTCTTTGATGTAAGCCATCAAGTGATGGATTCGTGACTGCGCCTGCTTGCGTTGTTCGGCAACGCGTTTGCGGGCATCGGCCATGATTTCCTTGGCGAACGGGCTGGCCGGGTGAGACTGAAGAATCCTCTCTGCCGAAGAAAGGTCGAAGAAGTCCGCAGTAATGACTTTGTTCTTCACCATAGCGCACATGATCAGGGCGCCTGATTTGGATTGAGAAAACAGGCTGGTGAGTTGTTTCTTCTGACTGTCATCGCCAGTCGTGAGCAAGGATCGAGTCAGTCCATGAGCCCGCTGTTGCTCGGCAGGAATCAATGAATGCGCCGCCTCTGCACGCAGATCAAACGGCAGGTCTTTGTTCTCCGCGACCCTGGCAAAACTTTCGGCATTCAACTTCGGTGTCACTGACTGAGCCGCCAACAGCAGTCGCAGTGTCTCCGTATCTTTCGGCGCAGAGATCGCAGCCACTTTCGGCCCGAGTGTAGCCATCCGGAAGCGATCCACTGCTTGCAGTCCGGTTGCCATGGTCTCGGGTTTTCCGAGCAGCTGCTCAACCAGTGGCTTGAGCATTTCCGTCAGCTTCTTCGACTGCACCCGCGACTGATTCTTGAGCGCATGACCAACCAGGTTTTCCGCTTTTGCAGGATCCTGAAAAACTGGCTGAACCGCCTGAAACACCTGCGGATTGTCGAGCATTCCGGAAATGGCAATGAAGGTTTCGCCATCGATTGGCTGCTCGCTCACCTTGCTCCAAATTTTCAGAAACGCTTCCTGTTTCGCCGTTTCATCCAATGCCTGAATCGCCCAAAGAAGGTTGCCGGGAGAATGGCTTCCACTGGAAGTTTGGAGATACGCCTTCAGTTCTTTCGGGAACCGTTCCAAAGCCATACGAGCGAGAAATCTTTCGAGGTTCCGTTCATACGATCCGCCCAACTCGTTTCCACCGAGGCCGGGTTTGCATGCACCGATCAGCCCCGCCAACACGGCTGGATCTGCGGATCGGAGATCACCCAAAGTTCGAATGGCCTGGGAACGAACCATGGCGTTTTCATCCTCGACAAAAGGCGACACGAGGCCGGCGGCTTGTGAAGGTGGCAGGTCGAAGGAGGCAATGGAGCGAACGGCTTCACGACGCAGGTCACCATCCTTTGCTTCCAGTAGCAAGTCGAGCAACTTCGCGTCGAAGTGCGCCAGCTCCTCCAACGACCAAAGGGCATGAACTCGCGTCGGGATGTCTTGACTTTCATCACCGGCGAGTTGGATCAACCCGGGGACAGTCTGTTTGACTTCGCGATCAGCAATCTGTTGCCACGCCGCTCTCTTCTCCCAGAGATGAGGTGCCTGAAGGTGAACCAACAGTTGGTCGGCATCGGCTTTGGTCACATCCGGAATTTCACGGGGCTTCTGGCTCTCGTGGCGAATGCGCCAAATTCGACCATGCGCTTTGTCACGATCCGGGTGATCGGTAGTGACCTCATTGTGAGAAACGATCTTGTTGTAGAAATCGGCAACGTAGAGTGCGCCGTCAGGGCCGAACTCCAGATTCACCGGGCGGAACCAATCGTCTTTAGAACTGAGAAAGTCAGGAAGGTGTTCCGCTTCCACTGTGCCGTCAGGATTCCGATGAACACGAACGGCGTTGATGGTCGAGGTAATCGGATTGGCTAACAAAGCCACATCTTTCCATTCTTCGTAGGGAAATCCGCCCTCGGTATCTTCACAGAATTCCAAGCCGGAAATCCCTGTTCCGCCAACGCGGAATTCGTGCAGTTCCGGTAGAAGTGGCTGATAGGCTCGCATCGGGCGAAAGGCGGCACCGGTAACGGCGGCGCCATGTTCCCAGGGAATCACGCAGTAGGCGCGGTCGTTGGCCTCGGTTCCATACCACTGTCCATTGGCGCGAAGTTGCAGCCCCCACATGTTGCTCGGACCGGCGGAGAGAACTTCGAAGTCTTTGTGATCCAGTCCAAAACGAACCTGGCAGGCGGCGTCGATACGATCCTGAAAACCTGATTCCACTGCGGTGACCATTCCCTGGTTCAAAGCGCCTTGAGAAAAGTGGATGTAACTCCCGGGACCGCGAACCAAAAGGTGGGACATGGTGTGGGTGTCCGTGTAGCCAAATCCACTGAGGACAGGCTCCATCTTGTCGGACTTGCCATCCCCGTCGGTATCACGCAGAAGGAAAAGCTCCGAACCGTGACAGACATACGCACCGTCTTTGTAGGGCAAGATACTCTGCGGAAT
>JAHDCN010000093.1:0-1287 GCA_020629815.1 Verrucomicrobiota bacterium | reverse complement strand
GAAGCGACCAGCTCGATGACGAATCCCTCCGGAACCGTAAATCCAGCCAGTTGTTCTTCCGCTGACCAGGCCTCCACACGAGCGGACTGGGTCTTTTTCCTGGGTCGCTTCGCTGCTGCCTTGCGCTTGTTCACTTCGGCCAGCTCAGCTTTCGAAGGTTTCTTCGGCTTGGCTAAAGCCAGTCGTTTCCTGGTTTCCTCCGGCAGGAGTTTTCCTTTTGCCGAAAAGGCATCCATGGTCACGTGGCCCCATCCTTTGGTGTTTTTGTCGACCAAACGAACAAAGACCGGTTTGCCCACCAGCTCAGGAACATTCCAGGTTCTTTTGACAAACACTTCGGAGTTTGTGCCGGAGGCTTTCTTTACCTCGGTACCATCGAGAGTGTAGAGCCCGACATAGGTATCAGCATGTTTTCCACCGGAAACCGCGAGTTCGATCTTCGAATCGGTGAGCTCAAAGACTGGTGACTCCACAATCCCAGTTTGCTTGTCGGAAGCGACAGCCGCGCCTTCAGCTGCCTCGAGGGTGCCAATGAAGTATTTCCCTTCTTTGTTCGAAGGTACGCCGCCTGCACGAATGGTTTTGTTGTCGGTGATCAGATAATTGAACCAACCCTCTGCAATGTACCAGCCCTGGAGATCGCCGCTTTCGAAGTCGAAGGTAATGCGATCAGCGCCTTTGGCAGGAGCCGCAATTTTCTTAGCTGAGGGGCCTTTTCTCTGAGGCGCAGGTTTCTTGTACTTTGCCAGCGCCGCCTCGGCACCGCCCAGCGAAGCCCAGGTTGGAGCCCCCTTTGTCGGCGGCAGTTCACGGATCGTAACGTCTTTAAATTGGACCCTAACATGGCCACCACCATGAATCTGAGGAGCAATCACTCCGTCGAGCGGGATGTTCGGATCTTTCTCCGTGTAGTCACTGGCTTTGATATCGTTGATCCAAACCTGAATGCGTGGTCCCTCAGCAAGAATGCGATACTCATTCCAACCGAAGGTATCGATTGCATCGAGCAGCGCCTTCTCATCAACCGGGGTTGGATAAATCAGTTTGCGCCGGTGCTCGTCGTAGATCTTTCCGAACCAACCGCTACCGCAGTCCACTTGATAGCCAGCCACACGACCGTTGGCGAGGCGGGCACTGCGAATCTGAATCCCGCTATTGATCAGGCCCGTCTTGGGATCGCCGGAACACTTGATCTTCAGCTTCAGCTCAAAGTTGGCGTAGTTCTTTTTCGTCGAGATGAACTCGTTGCGGGGAAATTTTTTCTCATACGAACCCGCGGTGATCGCT
>JAHDCN010000574.1 GCA_020629815.1 Verrucomicrobiota bacterium | reverse complement strand
CCGGCCCCATGGGTGAATAAATCAGCGGAGTTCGGCCCAATGATGGGCGACTACGCGGCCGTGATTTATGGCAACAAAATCTATCCGGTGATCCTGGGCGACGCCGGTCCGCGCGACAAAGTCGGCGAAGCTTCCCTGCGACTGGCGCGCAAGTTGAACCCGAAAGCCGATGGCAAAACCCGGGCAATCAGCGACGTCACGGTGACCTACCTGTTTTTCCCGAAAACCCGCAGCAGCTTTGGTGAACCCAACCTGAAACTGTGGCGTGAGAAGGTGATGGGCTATCTCGACCAGATTGGCGGAGTCTCTGATCCTTCAGTGGTCTACGACTGGACCAAAGAGTAACCAAATTTCATGGAGCAGACTGGACACCAATCTGAATCTCAGCTGGAAGAGCATCTACGGCTGCTTTCGATCTTCCACTACATTGTAGGCGGACTGGGGTTTCTCGTCTCTTTGTTTCCCATCTTCCATTTCGGATTCGGAATCTTTATGTTGTTTTCCGATTCGTTCATTCCGGCAGAAGATGATTTCCCGGATGACTTCCCCAACAAGATTTTCGGTGGAGCAATGGCCGGTATAGCCGGACTCATGATGCTGCTTGGATTCATCCTTTCTTCCCTGGTAATCTTTGCGGGTCGTAAAATAGCGCGTCGCGAGAGGCGCATTTTTTGCATTGTGATTGCTGGAATTCTTTGCATGTTTGCTCCGTTCGGTACTGCTCTTGGAATTTTTACGATCATTGTGTTGACCAAGCCCGAATCCAGAGAATTGTTTAATGAAACTTAAAGACTTCCCCGCATTGAAAAAGTCAGCATTACCATTTCTTGCCCTGAGCGTTGCAATCCTGCTCAGTTCCTGTGCTTCGAACACGCATTTCGACCAAAAGCGTTCCCTGGCCAGATACGATCAGCAAGGTATCGATGCACCAGTGACTTTGCCTGAACTGAAAAATAAGAAAACCCGTGGATTCTCAGCTCCTGACTATCTTACGCTTCACTCCGGCTTGATTGTCAGCGGTGAGTATGTTTCCAACGAGTTCAACAAAAAGCTGGATACCAATCGAAACAGCGACTCTGAAACTCTGGAGCTTGAGTTTTCGATTCCCATCGCGAAAGGCGGAACTGTTTTTGGAAGCTGCGCGCCAATCACATCGGATGGCTACTTTCTCACGGCAGCCCACGTGATGGCCCGCAAGAACAGCTACGTTCTCTATGCAGTATCTGATCGCCGCAAAACCTATTTGAAGGCAGCACCTGTGCGGGTCGTGTATCGCAATGAGGCTTCCGATTTTGCTATCATCAAGGCGAACTTGTATACGCCTCGTTATCTGAAATTTCGAACTTCTGCGCTAAAGCCGGGTGAGACCTTGTTTGCCGGCGGCTGGATGCATGAGAAAGGTGGCGGTCCCTATGTGGAGTCCGAGCCGGCGATTCCGGGTGGTGACCCTCGCTTTGTAAAGGTTTCAGCTTCGATTCCGATGATCAAGGGCGATAGCGGTTCTCCTCTTATTGACCAAAAAGGCCAACTTTGCGGAGTCTTGAGCACCATGCGGATCGGGGTTTTGATCAAGATGAAGCCTTATGCTTCCGCGGTTACCATGCGAACCGGATCAATTTGGGG
>JAHDCN010000573.1 GCA_020629815.1 Verrucomicrobiota bacterium | reverse complement strand
TGGATCTTTCCGGTGAAACCGATGAAGTGTTTCAGCTCTACGGGGAAGAAGCGCGCACGCCGGGAACCTTTGCGGCTTGTTGTCTAAATGCCCGCCGTCTGGTGGAAAGGGGAGTACGCAATGTGCAGATTTTTCATCGAGGTTGGGATGCACACGGCAACCTCGCCGGCGAACACACTTCACAATGCAAAGATATCGATCAAGGCAGTGCTGCCTTGATTAAAGACCTGAAGCGTCTTGGCATGCTGGACGATACACTCGTGGTCTGGGGTGGCGAATTCGGCCGGACGGCCTACTGCCAGGGCAAGCTGACCAAAGAAAACTACGGTCGGGATCACCACCCGCGTTGTTTCACCACCTGGATGGCCGGCGGCGGAGTGAAGCCCGGAATCACCTACGGCCAGACCGATGACTTTGGCTACAACATCGCCGACAAAGATGGTAACCCGATCCGCCCGATTCCGAACAAGGAAAAGTGGACTCCGGGCACGATGCACATCCACGATTTAAACGCGACGATTCTGCACTTGCTTGGAATTGATCACAAAAAGCTCACCTACCGCTACCAGGGAAGAGACTTCCGCCTGACTGACGTGCATGGCCATGTGATTCGGGATCTGATTGCTTGAAGCAGCATTGCGTTGAAACGCATTGCCAATTGAAAATACCCCTGCGAGGGCTATCCTAAACTTCATGAATCAGGCGGATTCCGAACCTTCAAAGGCCGATGCTGAGTCAGCTCCAGAGCCAATTTCCCGTGAAGATACCAAGCGGATATGGAACTTGATGAAGCAGAACAAGCCGCTGTCACCGAGCGATCAGGAACTGGTGAAGCAAGCGGCAGCCTGGCAAATGTGGTCCCACCACGGGATCCGGTCGAAGAGTGGGAGCGACGAGTCCGATGGCAGTTCGCCAACCTCCGAATCTTTGCCAGAGAAAACAACTGTCTCCTGAGTCGCAGATCTCCCTGCCAAAGGGAGGAATGGAGCACGAGATTTTTCACTGCGAAGAGGCAGATCGGTTTTGGAAATCCACTTTTCCCGGCCAAGCTGGCTTCGGTCCGGCGGGCTATTCGACCCCTTTCGGTTACTTGCGTCGCTTGCGAATTTCCAATCGGGTTTTTGCCGATGATGTTCAGTTTGAAGGAATCTGGAAAAGACGGGAGGGACTTTCAATCGTGACTTCGCAGCCTTACATTCTTCCTGATCCGGAGAATGGCATTCCAACTGAAAAGGAAATCGATGGATATATGAAGGGGCTGGATTTTGTGTGGTCGGATACCGATCGCGGGTGGCGTCGAGAGGTCGATGGCGTGCTCGTGCTGGATTGTCATCCACGCAATTACATCAAAACAATCGACGAAGAAATTATCGCGATTGATGTTCAGCCGGTTTTGCTGCCGGGTTTCGATTTTGATTCGATAGTTCCTACCTGATTCCGCTGTCTCGAAAGTTTCCGGTAAAATTTTCCGAATTTCGGAATCAAACGAGGATACAGCTGAAGAATGGAAGAAACCGAAGAATACGTCCGACTCTGGACCGCCCACCAGGCGGAAGTGCGTCGCTATGTGTACTCGATGGTTCCACGCGCGGCGGATGCGGCGGAGGTGGTTCAGGATGTCTCGG
>JAHDCN010000092.1 GCA_020629815.1 Verrucomicrobiota bacterium | reverse complement strand
ATCCCCAGTCTGAACAAATCGCAAAATCGAAGGCATGGCTTCTTTGATCAAATTGCGGGTCAATTGGTATTCCTCTTCGTCCCCACCAATCGGGTCGGGCACTTCGAGATCGAGGGATTCGTCATCAACAATGAACTCCCTTAGAACAAATACTTTCTCTGCTGCTTCCGGAAAATAGGCACGGATCGCCTCACAATGATTGCGTCCCATACCAAAAATATGGGTCGAATTTTCCACTGTCTCGGGGCGCAGCTGCATACTGGTTTGGTGAGCGATATCGATGCCCTCCTCTTTCATGGCCGTCACCGAATTCCGGCTCGGCGGCATGCCATCCATCGCTCCAATTCCAGCTGAACCAACTTCGATATCAGCATTCGCATCCTCAACCATCTTGCGAAACAGACCTTCGGCCATAGGACTCCGACAGACATTGCCGGTGCATATGAACAGAACGCGCTTTTTCATGGTCTGACCAATAGGAACGGCGAAGCGGAAAATGTAAAGTAGCAAAGCAGGAAATTGTGGCTTGAACCGCTCCCGTCCGAGCTTATTTATTGCTTCGGCAGTGAATTGACTGCCCCTTTTCCTGCACATGACTTTGGCTTCTCTACTCAGCCCGGAACGGGTGGTTGCAGAAATGCAATCTGATGAGCAATTTCCGGCAATCGATGAACTCGTTGCTCATCTGGTTCAATCGGGGTTTCTCGCAGAATCCCAGGAGAGCGACGCTGTCGAGGCTCTTCATGATCGGGAAAAGCAACGCAGTACCGGAATCGGAGGCGGCATTGCCATTCCTCACTGTTTTCTGGAAGACATCGATGAGGTGCTCACCGTTTTCGGACGTTCGACCAAAGGTATTGAGTTCTGCGCCCTTGACCGGGCTCCCGTTCATTTTGTCGTTCTGTTTATTGTTCCGAAGTCGCAATACGGAACCCATCTGAAAACCCTCGCAGCAATCGCGCGAATTCTAAACAGCGCCGATACCCGAACCCGACTCGGGGAAGCGGAAACAGCCGATCAAATTTTAGATGTTCTTTCGCAGAAAGACGGCTGAGACCTGTTTCATCTTTTCGTAGCATACAGCGAAAGTGGGCCTACAATGCTGACCCATTATTTTCGCATGCAAACGTTTGCTCAAATCCTCTCTCAAAAGCTGAACGAAGCTCTCTCGAAAGTCGTCTCTTCCGACGATCTTCCTGAGGGATTCCAGGCGGATATTGACCAGTCGCAGAATCCGCAGTTTGGCGACTACCAATCGAATGTAGCCATGGTTCTGGCCAAGCGAGTGAAACGCAATCCGCGTGAACTGGCTGCCGAAATCATCGAAGCATTTGAGGCAGGTGACATCTGTGATGCACCGGAAATTGCCGGACCGGGATTTATCAATTTTCGACTGTCGAGCGCTGCTCTGGAGAACCGCCTCGCTGACTTGCTGGCGGATGCTAAAAAGCTGGGCGTCGGAGCAGCCGAGCCGGAGAAGACGATCGTCATCGATTTCTCCGCGCCGAATGTCGCCAAGCCCATGCATGTGGGCCACATTCGAAGCACCATTATCGGAGACTCTCTGGCAAGAATTGCCGGCTTTCTCGGGCACAAGGTCATTGCCGATAATCACATCGGTGACTGGGGCACTCAGTTCGGCATGATTCTCTGGGGTTGGAAAAACATCCTCAATCACGACGCGATGGAAGAGCAACCGATCGAGGAATTGGTTCGGGTCTATCGCGAAGTTAACAGCAAGGCTAAGGCCGATCTTCATTTCCGGGAAACCTGCAAAGGCGAACTGGTGAAGCTGCAGGGCGGCGACGAAGAGAATCTGGCGATCTGGGAAAAATGCATCGAGCTGTCTCGTCAGGGTTTGCAGAAAATTTACGACCGCCTCGATGTGCATTTTGATCACTGGCTCGGCGAGAGTTTCTACAATGACCAACTCGGCCCCCTGGTCGAGAAACTGGTAGAGGAAGGAATCGCGGAAGAATCCGACGGTGCCATCTGTGTGTTCTCTGACAATAAGGCGGAGAAGAAAGACGATCCCTTTTACAAAAACGAAAACGACGAGTGGGTTCCCCTGCCCTTTTTGATCCGCAAGTCAGACGGCGGCTTTCTCTATGGCACCACTGACCTTGCTACGGTCGATTACCGAATCAGCGAATTTGGGGCCGATTCCATCTGGTATGTCGTCGGTGCACCACAGCAGCTGCACTTCAATCAGCTTTTCGCCACCACTGAGCGACGCGGCATCGAAACCGATCTTCAGTTTATTCCTTTTGGCAGCATCCTCGGCAAAGATCGTCGGATGCTTCGCACCCGGGATGGCGAATCCGTGCAGCTGGTCGATGTACTCAACGAATCGGTAGATCGGGCCCGCGCGATTATCGAAGAGAAGAATCCGGAGCTTTCGGATGAAGAGAAAGCCGACATTGCCGAAGCCATCGGCATCGGAGCAGTGAAGTATGCCGAGCTGAGTCAGTTCCGGATGACCGATTATGTTTTCGATTGGGACACGATGCTTGCCCTGAAAGGTAACACTGCTCCCTACCTGCTGAATGCGTATGTCCGGACCCGGGCGATTTTCCGCAAAATGGGCAAGGACTTTGAAGAAGGCGGTGAAATCAAACTGACCGAACAGGCAGAGAAGAATCTTGTTTTGAAACTGGCTCAGTTTGGCGAAGTCGTGCCATCGGTTCTTTCTGATTTTCGCCCGAACGCGCTGGCCGCTTATCTTTACGAAGTGGCGACCAGTTATCACAAATTCTGGGAAGCCTGTCCGGTCCTGCAATCAGAAGGCGCAGTCAGGGATACCCGACTCATGCTTTGTGAATTGACAGGACGGGTATTGAAATGTGGACTGGGACTGCTCGGTATTCGCACCATCGAGAAAATGTAAACCACCCTCGTGAACGATTCCCTCCAAAAGCTGCAGCAGAGACTGAACCAAACCGTGCTTGGCGCGGAGAGTGCAGTTTATGAACTTTTGGTCGCCTTGCTTGCAGGTGGCCATGTCCTGATCGAAGGCACGCCAGGCGTTGGCAAAACCACCCTGGTGAAAACGCTGGCTGATTCAATCAGTGGCGATTTCAAACGCGTGCAGTTTACCCCGGACCTGGTTCCCTCCGATCTTCTGGGTTACTCGATGTTTCGACCGGATCGGAATGAATTCGAGTTTCACCAGGGGCCCATTTTCACCAATCTGCTCCTGGCCGACGAAATCAACCGGACCAGCCCGCGCATTCAAAGCGCCCTTCTGGAGTGTATGAATGAAGGTCAGGTAACGGTGGACGGAAAGACTCATGATCTTCCCGGTTTCTTCCACGTCGTCGCTACCCAGAACAATCGTTACTCGACCGGAACGTTTCCTCTGCCCGAGCCGCAGCTGGATCGATTTCTGCTGTCGATTGAAATGAAACTTCCTGACGCAGCAACTCGCGCTGGTGTGCTGCGTCAGCACATGGATCAGGCTCTCACGCCGCCCACCGGTGCGATTCTGACGACAGAGGAACTGGTCAATCTACAGAAACAGACCGAGTCCATTCCCGTTTCTGATCCGATCTGCGACTACGTGGTGCAGCTCTGCGATGCGGTGCGCAACCACTCTGATCTCAGCGGCGAAATCAGCAATCGCGGCTCTTTGTCTCTTCTCCGCGCTGCCCGCGCCATTGCCTTGATCGAAGGCCATGAAGGAGTTTTTCCCGAAGATGTGAAGCGCGCCTTTATTCCGGCCCTGGCGCACCGGGTCACCCTGGCCAGTGATGATCTCGGCGCATCTGAAAAGGACAAGCAACGACTGCGCGTTTCCCGTTTTCTCGGAAAGGTTCTGACCAGTGTGGAAGCAGACTGATTCCCTGAATCGGCCAAAAATTCCTGCGAACGTTTTCTACAGGAACGCTTATCTGTTAGGGTAGAAAAATGACAAGCAGCCGAAGAAAATTCCTCACCGGAGTGGGTGGAGCGCTCGCTCTGCCATCACTGGAAGCGTTTGGATCCGGGAATCCAGCTACAACTCGATGCCTTATTGTCGGTAATCCCTTTGGCATGCATCCAGAGCATTTCTTCCCGAAAGACTTCGGCAGCGACTTCACCATTTCGCGAACGCTGAAATCCCTCGACTGGCTCAAGGACAGATTGACGATCCTTTCTCACACCGACCACAATATGGTCAGCGGTCACGGTCGGGAAGTCTCTTTTCTCAGCGGGGTTCTGCCGGCGAATGCCCAGGCTTTCCCGGAGAAAAACATGTCAATTGATCAGGCAATGGCGCGCCACGTCGGAGCACAGGTTCGTTACCCATCAATAAACATTGGAATGGGCAGCGGGGTGCGCATGAGCTGGACGGCAAACGGCGTAGAGAATGCATTGATTACCGACCCACAACAGTTGTTTGATCACCTGTTTCTCAATCTATCCAACGAGGAGAAGAAAGTCCGGCGGGAGATGATTGATCGCAATGGCAGTATTCTCGACACGGTTGGTGCGCAGTTTTCCCAACTCCAAAAGAGCGGGAGTAAGCAGGATAGCGAGCGGCTTGATCAGTTTGCTACTTCAGTTCGCGAGTTGGAACAAACCCTCGGCAGTCGCCGCGAATGGATCGGCAAGGACAAGCCAACTTTCGACATCTCTGAGCACATGAACGGAGGCCGGACGATACACGACAATTACAACGCGATCTTCGACATGGTCGCCTATGCGTTCGAGACCGATCTGACTCGCGTCGCAACCGTCGCCTTCCCGACCAATCTGAAATACACCGAGGTCGAGGGTGTCACCCGCAGCTACCACGGTTGCACTCACAATGGAAAAATGGAAGACGTCACTAATGAGTTGGTTGCTATCGAATCTTTCCAGATCGCACAGTTATCGCGTTGCCTGAAAAGACTGGATGCCATTCAGGAGCCCGGCCGTGACGGCTCGATGCTGGATCACACCATCGTCCTTTTCGGCAGTGGCATGGGTTACGGCGGCACGCACTCGAATCGCAACCTGCCGATCTTTGTTGCCGGCGGGGGCTTCAAGCACCTCGGCCACGTCGATACCGCCAGCCCGAATGGCGACAACATGCCGCTCTGTAATTTGTTCCTTACCCTGATGCAGCGATTCGGGATTGAGCGCGAGGAATTTAATACCAGCACGGGAACGTTTGATTTGCAGTATGGATAGGCCTGCGAAATGTAGCGGCGATCTCCAGATCGCTGTTCTCACTGAAATGCACTCTCCCTCAGCGATCTGGAGATCGCTGCTACGTAGGACCTTTGTAATTTTCCTATTGTTCGCCGCTCCATTTTCTCAAGCAGAAGATTTTCCCCTATCTTTCAAAACGCACTGCTTCGATTGCCACAACGACGAGAAGGCGAAGGGCAAATTCAATCTGAAGGATCTCGGCACTGGTCCGACCGAAGCGAATCTGGATCGCTGGCTCGATGTTCTTGATTTGGTCAAAGCGGAAGAGATGCCGCCGGAAGATGAAAGCGAACTCGAAGCGGATGCCCGCCGGGAGATGATCGCCTTCGTCGAGTCGAAGCTGAAAGCTCACAAATCGTCGAAACAGATCACTCGCTCGAAGGTTCGGCGCATGAACAACCGCGAGTTTGAGAACAGTGTCCGCGATGCTTTGCTACTCGAAGACATCGGCACCCATTTCCCCACCGCTGACCTGATTGGCGATTCTCTTCATCACGGGTTCGACACACACGGAGAAACACTGGGCTTCAGCCGGTTTCATCTGGAGCAATATATCAATGCCGTTCGCCAGATCGTTGATGCCACGATCCTTTCGGGTGAACGTCCGGAACCGAAAACTCACAAGATCTCTCCGGATCGAATCATGCGTGAGGAGACAGGCCAGAACACCAGTCGTCCGATTCGATACGGCAAAGACGGATACTACGATATTGCCGATCCGAATCGAGCTGCGCTATTCGCCGATTTTCCTTCGACCAAAGAAACCGGACGCTACCGAATCACCATCGAGGCTACCGGCAAAGACCGGATGGAATACCAAACCAAGCATACCGGCTACTACAACGATGATCCGATTCAGTTGGCTGTTCACATGGGTGACCGGGTCAAAACATTTACTCTCCCCGACGAAGAAAAGATCGAAATCCAACTCGATGAATGGCTGGCTGCGGGAACCTATCTGGAACTACGCCATCCCACCGATGCGTTTCGTATGCGCGGCAATGGGAACTTCAAATTCCAAAACACCATCGCTGCGCTTCATCATAAGGAGTTTCACCCGGCCATTTACAATCAGGTCGTGGAGAAAAGTCGCATTGCCGATCTGAAGAAACGCGGCAAGGAGCGTAACCCCGACACCTGGCACAACTGG
Organism: Verrucomicrobiota bacterium; assembly: GCA_020629815.1. GTDB lineage: Bacteria > Verrucomicrobiota > Verrucomicrobiia > Verrucomicrobiales > DEV007 > Arctic95D-9. Next base: position 3,862 of record JAHDCN010000092.1, on the reverse strand, counting down.
ACCGAGTATTGGGAAGGAGCCCGGCCACGAATTTTCGGCGTAACTGTCGAGGGTCCGTTTTACGACTCGTGGCCACCGGAGCGACAGATTGCATTACTGGGGGAGAACCCTTCCGTCGAGAAAGCCCGTGAGATTCTTCGTCCTATTGCCGAGAGGGCGTGGCGAAAAAGCATTGAATCATCCGAGCTCGATCCAGTCATCGAGCTGGTCGAACGCAAGGTGGATTCGCTTGGTGAAATTGAAGCACTAAAAGAAGGCATTGTTTCGATTTTGGTCTCGCCGTCATTCCTGATGCTGAACCGCGAGCAACTTAATGCAGTCGATCACTTCGCAGAAAAATTCAGCTATTTTCTGCAAGGCACCCTGCCCTCTTCCCAACTTCGCCAATCGATTCAAGATGGCGACATGGCTGACTTCGAGGCGCTGAGCAATCAACTGAAGAAACAGATCAACAGTCAGCAGGCCGACGAATTCCTCCGCGAGTTCCCGTTCGCGTGGCTGGAGTTAAACGATATCAACTTCATGTCACCCGACCCGCAGCGATACACCTTCTATCACAAAAAAGAAGTGAGTGAGGACATGGTCGATGAGGTCCTGCATTTTTTCCGCCACATCGCGGAGAATAATCTACCGGTCACCGAACTTCTCTCGGCTAACTACAGTTTTGTAAACGCCGACCTCGCCGGTATCTATGGATTGGAAGATGTGCCCGCTGATTCCCAATTCCGGAAGTATACTTTTACCGACGGACGGCGTGGTGGCCTGCTTGGTATGGGTGCCTTTCTCACCGCGACCGCGGATAGTCTGGCGACTTCGCCGATTCACCGAGCGGTTTACGTGATGGAAAACTTCATGGGGATCCATCCGACTCCGCCGCCGCCTGACGTGGAGATTTCCGAACCCGATGTCCGGCAGGCAAAGACTATTAAGGAAATCCTCGCCGCTCATACCAGCGATGAAACCTGCGCCAGTTGTCATAAATCCATCGACCCCTGGGGTTATGCTTTTGAGAACTTTGATCCGACCGGAGCCTGGCGCGATGTCTATGTGAACCCTCTCTCGATGGATACCGGCGAAGGGACCAGCAAGAGGGCCCAACGCAAAATGGAAGACATCCCCATCGACGCCAGCGCCAGCTTTCGGAATGGCAAAGCCTACAACGATATCACCGAGTTTCGCGATCAGATTCTCACCGACGCCAACCGCGACCGATTTGTGCGCTGCTTCATATCCAAACTGCTGACCTACGCCAATGGTGAAGAGCCCGGTGACAGCGACTACGCAGAGATCGATCAAATTCTGCAAAAGTCAGCCGAACACGATTATCGAATGATTGAGACGATCGCCGCCGTAGTTGATAGTCCGTTGTTTCGGGGCGAATAGTATTTTCGGGAATGATTGTTCAGGAAGGCCAGTCCGGGTTTTACACAGCGTCAAAGCTGCTGACGAAGATTCGTGAAATGGGCTTCGAATTGCCAGACGATCTCTGGCGGTTGGCAGTCGCGAGGGGGCTTCGGTATTATGATGGGGAGAGCCAATTCGAAAAACTGAGTAGGGACCCAAAATATCAGGTTTCAATTAATCAGCTATCGAATGTAGAACTAGGCGTTGCGCTACTTTCTCCGGATCTACCTGCTGATTCTGCCTCAAAAAGGCAATGGTGCCACAGAGTTGGATCAGCCCTTATTTCTGCAGAAAACGTGGAAACAGAAGAGTTGGCAAGCTTGGCGGAAGCGGAACGTTGCCAAGCCCTGGTTCACTGGATTGCGACTTGCGGGAACGATGTCGAACCCGATAACACTTTTTGGACCGATCTTCTGAGCCTGTTACCAGAATCTGACAAACCAGAGCAGGCACCCCACCCGACCCGTTTTTTTGAGATGACCGGAATGACTCGGGAGAAGGTAGGTATCCAGAGACGATGGCTTCGACTTTCTGTTTCTTAGCGATATGGATATCTCCGAAAGCAACCCAGCAACATTGGCTCGGGCCTTGGATCGATTTTTGGATCACGAAGTTCAATTGATCATATACGGGCGGGCCGCGATCGCCCTCGGCTTTGAGAACCCACCGCCGGCTACGTTAAAGACGTTCGATATTGATGCCATTATTCGCACCCACACGATCGAAGAGCTCTCAAACGACGAGAATTTTTGGAATGCAAAGGATGAGGTGAATGAACTATTCAAGGACAGGGGCCTTTACATCACTCATCTATTCGGGGAGGAGCAGGTATTCCTTCGAAACAATTGGAAAGAACATGTAGTTCCCATTACTTCGATCTCTACCGAGAATCTACAGTTGTTTCGCCCGGCAGCGATTGATCTTGTCTTGACCAAGATGATGCGGGGCGATGATGAACAAGATATGGAAGATGCCAGGTTTCTTATCAACCACGATAGAATCACTCGTGAACAATTGATCGAAGCATTCGCCATGGCGAATTTGACCGACACCGTCGAGTTGCACGACGCATTCGAACGAGCAAAACCAATTGTTCTCGAAATAGCAGAAGAAAGCGCGAAAGGATGATTTTGAAAGATTTAAACAAAGCAATCTACCTTCTGATTCTGGGATTATTCCTATTGTTTTCTAAATCCAATGCAGAGCAATCCCGCCCCAACGTCCTGTTCATCCTGATCGATGACTTCGGCTGGAAGGATGTCGGCTACAACGGCAGCACGTTTTATGAAACGCCGAGGATCGATCAGTTGGCGAAGGAATCGATGCGTTTCGATACCTGCTACACACCGAGCCCGATGTGTTCGCCGACCCGTCTCAGTATTCTAACCGGAAAGAATCCGGCACGACACGGGGTGACACAGTGGCTACCCGGACGGGATCAGTTCTATGGCAAAGATAACGAGAAGCCACGAGTTTATTGTCCCCCACCGCAATCGCCCGGAATTGAGGACAGCGAAGTCACGCTAGGAGAGACATTGCAGGACGCGGGCTATGAAACAGCCTTCTACGGAAAATGGCACATGGGTGGACTGAAGGCCACCGGCGGTCCGAAGGCACATGGCTACTCCGAGCAGAAGGCGATCATCGAATCGAATCGCTGCTCAATGTTCTTTCCATTTCGCGGCGGGAACTATTTCCCCGATGCAAAGAAAGGCGACAACTTCACCGACCTGCTCACCGATGCAGCCATCGAGTTTGTCACTCGCAAACGCGAACAACCTTTCTACCTGCATCTCTGCCATTTCGCGATGCATTCGCCAATCGAGTCGAAGCCTGAGTTGCGTGAAAAGTTTCAGAAGAAACGGAACGGTCTGCCTCCTTTGGAGAAGGACAGAGTTCCGGATGAGTTCGGCCACAAACCGCAAAAATATCGACAGGACAACGCAGAATATGCCGGTGAGTTAGCCACGCTCGATGAAAACATTGGCCGACTGATTGATTCGCTGAAAGACGCCGGCCTCTACGACAACACCATTATCGTTTTCACTGGCGACAACGGTGGACGCTCTTCCTATTTCAAAGACCACCCGACCTCGAATCAGCCACTGCGCACCGGCAAAACCTTTCTCTACGAGGGCGGCCTGCGCACGCCGTTGCTGATACATTGGCCCGGAAAAGATACCGCTGGAAAGCGTTCGAGCACACCAGTGAACAGCATGGATTTTTATCCCACGATTCTTGAAATGGCCGGGCTCCCGCCGATGCCGAACCAACATCTCGACGGAGTTAGTCTCGCCCCGCTATTCGAAGACGGGAAGATCGACCGCGACACTCAATACTGGCACTTCCCCCACTACCAGGGTGAAGGCAGTTACCCGGCCAGCGCGATTCGAAAAGGTGACTCCAAGCTGATCCATCACTATCACCATGATCAGATCGAGTTATTTGATCTCGCCAG
>JAHDCN010000091.1 GCA_020629815.1 Verrucomicrobiota bacterium | reverse complement strand
ACATCAGTTCCCTTGATTTCCGGAACGGATTTTACCTGCCAATGCGAAGACGCATTCCGTAGCGTTTTTAGAGAGAGATGACCAAGTAGAATCCGAAAGCCAAACAAAAGGAATCCCGCAGCCCAAATCAGCCCAAACCAATTCCACTCCGCTAAAGCGGGCGTCTCATAAGTAAAGAAACTCTCTTGCTCGATAGCAGGGGAGTTACTGCGTATTGCAGGTCTGGATATACCCTCAGAAAACTCGCTCTGGGATGACTGCTCAGCAGACACCGAAAGAAATTGAGGTAGATCAAAACGAAGGCCGGGAATTTGGCTCAAAACCGGCAAGGCAATTAGACCAATTAGAACACAGCGAAAAATCGTAACCTTAGTTGATGCAGAGATTCGACCTCTCAAAATTCGGAAAAGTCCCCATAGTAGAAATAAAAACAGCAAGCTTTTCAGCACCCAAAACAAAGCGGCAATCAAATAATAGCTCATGACTGGTCTCCTTCCGCTTTCCGAGCATTGGCAATCAGCTTTTCAAGACGCTCAGCTTCTTCCTGAGAAACTTCCTTCTGACCGCCGGAAAAGTGTGCCGCCAGAGCTTCACCAATTGATCCCTGAAAGAACGTTTCCACTACTTTCTGGAAAGCAGCAGCACCTTCTTCGATACGATTCAATTTTGGAAAATAGACAAACTCCCGCCCCCGCTTTTCCCGATCCAGATGACCTTTCTCCTCAAGGATTTGGACCATGGTCCGGACAGCATTGAGAGTGGGCGCGTCTTCGATTTGCTTGTGTATCGATGCCACCGTGGCTTCACCCTCTCGAATGATAACCTCCATGATTTGTCGTTCTCGACGGCTTAGGTCTTTTGTTTTCATCGTAAAAACCAAATAATTGGTTTTTACAGGTTTGCAAATGGAAAAACCAAAATTTTGGTTCTAATTATTTCCATGAAAATCCTGTTAGAATTTCCCTTGCGAAAAAGCCAAACCCGCGCAAATTAGGCGCTCGCAATCGGCCAGTTCGGGTCGAGATCGAAATAAGTGTAACGCACCCGTAGCTCAACTGGATAGAGCGCTTGACTACGGATCAGGAGGTTTGGGGTTCGAATCCCTACGGGTGTGCCACTTATGATCATCGCGATACGCTATCTCACCTGGGGTTTTTCCAGCTTGATCGGACGCTGATCACTGCCTTTCACGTTCACGTCACCCAGTTCAGCACGCACCATTTCTGCGTGCTTTTGCAGGCGCTCCATCACCTCGGGGTGATTTGCTGCGACATTGGTTTGCTCCCCCACATCCTCACGAAGATTGAAAAGTTCCGGGTCTTCGAGGGTGACAAAGCGTTTCCCCTTGGACTTTCGCTTATTCCAGAATGGCTGGTCCTCAGTGGTTCGGGGCAGATGCAATTTCCACTTTCCCTCACGAACGGCCTGAAGATTGGTGCCGTTGTAGTAGTAGAAGTGCTGGTGCGGTGATTTGGCTTCTTTCCCTGTCAGCACAGGAAAGACATTGGCTCCATCAATCTTCCGATCGCCGGGTTGATCCACTCCGGCAAGGCCACAGAACAAGGGCAGGAAATCCATACTGGTGAGCATTGCATCGGAAACCTGACCGGATGGAACTTGCCCGGGCCAGCGGAAAATGCCGGGGACCCGATGGCCTCCTTCCATAGTGCCGAACTTTCCGCCACTTAGTGGACCTGCAGAACCGGCGCCGCCCGGGCCATTGTCAGAAGTGAACACAACGATGGTGTTGTCATCAATGCCTGCATCCGCCAGGGCTTTCATGATTCGGCCAGTACTGTGGTCGAGCTCTTGAATGACATCACCGTACTTTCCTTTCCCGGATGCCCCGGCAAATTCCTTGCGCGGTAGATGCGGGGTATGGGGAATGTGATGTGAGAAAAACAGCAGGAACGGTTCTTCTTTCTGCCGATCAATAAAGCGGATGGCCTCGTCGGTGTACAGCTTCGTCAGTGCTTGAAACGCTACGCCTTTGGCTTCGATTTCCCGGCCCCGATAGACGGTGCTGTGGTCTTTGCCGCGCTTGGCTTCGTAGTTGCTGGCGATGCCTAAATGCTCATCAAAACCAGCGTCCAGAGGATGAGAACCTTCGATCTCCATACCCAGGTGCCACTTGCCCACAATCAATGAGCGGTAACCCGCATCCTTCAGCAGCTCGGGGATGGTGATTTCGTCCGGGAGAAATCCGTACTCTTTGTACTTGGGATGGCCTTCGTTCCGGGCGACCGGCAAGCCACACCGGGTGGGGTAACGACCAGTGAGCAACGCAGCACGTGATGGGCTACAGACATTGGCCGGGATGAAGAAATCCGTGCTGCGAAATCCCTCTGCGGCCAGCTTGTCGAGGTTCGGTGTTTTGGCCGCCTCTGGGTTGTAACAACTGATATCTCCATAGCCGAGGTCATCGGCAAAGATGATCACGAAATTGGGTTTCTCGGTCGCGGGTCGAAGGTTCTTTGCTTTTGTCGGAGCCGGGACCGGTGCGGCGGCCTGAGGCTTGCTTCTGGCTTTTGGCTGCGCAGCCGCTGATCTCAACTCTCCCTGAACTGAGAAATCATCGACATTGAGATGCCCCCAGCCTCCTTTGATGCGATCAACGACTTCAAATCGAACGGTTTTGCCCTTCCACTTCGAAACATCCCATTCGACTCGTCGCATTTTGGGATCTCGTGATCCGCCGGACTGAATCAATACCTCCCCGGAATCCGCATCGACCAGTCCCACAAAAAGATCCTGTTTGTGGTATCCGCCGGAAACGAGGAATGCAGCCTTATCACCAGTGAGCTTGAACATAGGTGATCGAACAATGCCTTTCTGGGTATCGGCCACTTCTCTCTCAGAACCGACTACTACCAAAGTCGAAAGGTGATGGCTGCCATGACGGGCGAAGGGAAGATCTTTTCGCTGCTTGAGAGACGGCATTTCTGTTACTGCTTCTCCAAATTCACCATCGGTGATCGTCCACCCATCCAGCTCGCCAGACTCAAAACTGTATCTGAGATTTCCGGCAGGCTCATAGTCATCGTATTTGGAAAGTGCCGGAGCTCCCGTCTTTGCCGCTGTGGTTACCGGACTCGCCCCGCCCCCGGCTTTCTGTCTCGCTGCCTTGATCGCATCCCCCAGCTCTTTCACTACATCAGGATGATCATAGTAGAGATTTTTCGTCTGATTGACATCAGCCTCCAAGTCATAGAGCTGGGCCGGTGCAGCGCCTGCCTTGAGTTTCCCATTCTCAATATCACTATTCGGGGTGCCCACCAAGGCGGTGACAGCCGCCCCTCCCCAGGCATGTTGTCCCGGTTGGGAACCGCGAAAACCGCCATCGCTCTTGGCCGGGATATACATCCATTTTCCGCGCCGCAGCGACATGTGAGTCTGCTTATTCGGCGTCATGAACATTTCGGTCCGCAGCGCTTTTTCAGGATCCCCGGTGAATGCGGGCAGCATGTTGATACTGTCTTTCGTGTCTTCCAATTCCTGTCCGGTCAGTGCCGCAAACGAAGCAAGCAGATCGACGCTGCAAAACAGCTGATCGGAAACGGTGCCCGCTTCGATTTTTTCCGGCCACCAGGCGATGAAGGGAACGCGGTGTCCGCCCTCCCAAATACCAAATTTCGAACCAAGTAGATCCCCATTGATCTTGTGGCCCATCTTGGCAGCAACCCGCCCGCCTTCATTGAACATGCCGCCGTTGTCACTGGTAAACAGAACCAATGTGTTGTCGGCAACTCCAGCCTCTTCGAGACTCTTCATCACTTCGCCGACGATCCAGTCGAGCTCATGAACGAAGTCGCCATACCATCCCGCCTCACTGGTGCCCTGAAATTGTTTGGCTGGGGTAAATGGGTGGTGGACGTTGGTCGTTGAGAAGTAGGTGAAAAACGGCTTCCCCTCGCGCGCCTTGATCCACTCGGTGGCTTTCTCGGTCAACTTCGTACCAACCTCGAAATCGTTGAACCGCTTGTGCGCTTCCACTCCCCCGGTGAACTGGCTTGGGCTGCGGGCTCCTGCCTCAGGGGGAATCGGGGTGATCGGCGTTACGTTCTTTTTGCCTCTGCCAACGTAAACCAATGGATCATCGGGATCCCCTCCGACAACTTTGTCGTTCTCGACATAGACGTAGGGAGGTGCACTGTTCACGACCGGCATGCCATAATAGTAATCAAAGCCGAGATCCTGCGGCCCGGGACGAAGCGGCTCCTGCCAGTCGTTTTTTCCTTCGCCAAATCCGAGATGCCACTTGCCGAAAACAGCCGTTTCATAGCCGCTCTTTTTCAGAACATCAGCGATGGTGAGCGTTTCCGTAGGAATCAATAGGGGACTGGTTACCGGAGCCGGCCCCCACAGACCTTTTCCGCCGTTCGCCCGAAACGGATACTCACCGGTCAACAAGCCATACCGCGAAGGGGTGCAGACAGCAGATGAAGAATGCGCATCAGTGAATCGGCGGCCCTCAGCTGCGAGCTTGTCGATATTCGGTGTTTTGACCTTGGTAGCCCCGTAGCAGCCGAGGTCACCGTAGCCGAGATCATCAGCGAAGATTAATACGATGTTAGGTGGTTGCTCATCGGCCCCGGCAACTGAGTTAAGAGCAAGGGCGATAAACAGGATCAGGCTGATTGTTGTAAAGCGATTCATCATAAGTAACCAAAGGGTTTTCCGGGATGTCAGTATCCAACAAGAATGCCACCCCATCCATATCCAAGATCAACCTTGAAATGCGATTCAACGCCGCAATTCATGGCTTAAGGTTTCAACCCCGCATCGTGTTCCAGGGAGCCTGGTCTCCCATCTCGACGACTTCATAGCCTTCCTCACCGACGCAAGGACCCAGTATCGCAATAAAATGGGCTGGCTCAGCGCCGGTATTAAAGGAGGCATGAACGGCATCGGCATCGATGTAAACCGCATCTCCGGGGCCGAGAATCTGTTTTTCGTTTTCCACCCACTGCTCCAATTGCCCGCTGATGCAGTAGATGACCTCTTCCTGATTAGGATGGCGGTGAAAGTTGTGGCCTTCTCCGGGGTTCAATACCGCATCGATCACCGTGAGATTTTTGTTTTTTGTTAGGGGAGGATGACTGACCCAAACCAAGCTACCCCAGTCCACTTCTTCCCTGGGTGTTTCGGATTTCAAAAAGAATTTGTTCATGGAAAAATTTTAGTTTCTGGTAGGCGAGGCGAGCCTTTGGTCAGATCTCCACATCCCCGGTTGTTGCTTCAAGTGAAGGGCTTGGAGTAAAATCCCTGCTGCCAGCCTCATCATCAAAAACGCCTCACTCATTGTTTTTCGCATCGACCGATTTGAGATAGGCAATGATCGAAGCTATTTGGGCAGGATCCAAACCGCCGGCGATCTCAGGCATTACTGACTTTCCTTCGATATATCCGGCCTTGGCGATCTTTTTGATCGGAAAGGACTGCGTGCCTCCTCCCATGGTCACGAGAGAAATCTGGCCGCGCACCTCGCTCTGTTTGAATCCTTCCGCTGTCTGACCATCCTTGGTTTCAATCCGATAGGCACGAAACACATTCTCGATCGCTGCGTTCGGATGAATGATCGCGGTGATCGCCCCCTCGTCATCTCGCGCAGAAAAACCGTCGAGCGGTGGCGCAAAGCCTACTCCTGCTCCGCCAATGGCGTGGCAAGTCAGGCACAGGCCTTTTGTCAATTGCTCGCCGTCTACCGGTTTCGCATTTGGCAATGCTGCAAGGATGGCCCGGCTCTTTTCTTCGAGGGCAGCTTCGTCGACGGTCGATTCATGACGCGAAAGCACCTTATTCCATTTCGACTCCACCATCACTGGCAGTTGGGTTTTCGTCTTCGCCATTTGGAAAAGGAAATCCTGAAACGCCCGCTGATAGGATCCATCGAGAGCGAGATACTCTCCTTTCATTCCTTTGACCTTGGTCTTGGTTGCAGCCTGGCGACTCCACTTCTCCAACCAAGCCAAATTGGCTTTCGAAATCTCCCCCTCCGCTTGTCGAAAATACCGCAGGACTTCGTAGCGCACGGTCCAGACTTTTTCGTCAGCAAGCAACTTCAGCAAGGGCGTTGCATCTTCCTGACTGATGCCCAAAGTCGTCAAGGACCTGACCGCCTCCCGGCGAACATGCGGCTCAGAATCTCCCAACAGCTTCGCCCAGATGTTTGCGTCGGGGTGGCCTAGGTTTTCCAGTGAACGAAGCATAGCGATCCGGTCTTCTGCTGACGTTGCCTCCACTTGAATCTGACTGGTTAACTCAGGAATGATTGATTGATCCTGTCGCTCGCCGATCTGATTGATTGCCGCCTGGACCGCCCAGCTGCTGTCAGCCCGAAGTCCAGCTACCAATTCCGAAGTGGCTACCTTGGTGAAATCCTGTGGAACCCGAACCGGCTGATCCTTAGCACGCACCCGCCAAATACGACCATGCGCTTTATCACGAGCCGGATGATCCCGGGCCACTTCATTGTGAGAAATGATCCGGTTGTACCAATCCACGATGTAGAGGCAGCCATCCGGCCCAAAGCTGACGGCAACCGGTCGAAACATCGGATCATCGCAAGTGACCAAGTCGGTTTCTTTGGAGAATTTCCAAACGCCTTTTTCGTCAACCACACCGGAGACCGCATTGATTTTGCCAAGAATGGGATTGGCGACAAAAAATCGGCCTTGCCATGGTTCGGGAAAGGATCCGCTGCGATCGTCACTAATCGCAATGCCGGAAAAACCGGTTCCTCCCAGCCCGAGGTCCTGAGCCGTTGGGGGGTGAAGCGGTGCTTCCGGATGGATCAGACTGGAAACAAAACTCGGATAGGAAGAATCGCGCTCAAAGGGCACGAGACTGTAGCCCCAGTCATTGGCTTCATGAATGAAAACCCGCCCCAGTCGATCTTCCGCCCACGCCCAAATGTTGTTCATCCCGGTACCGAGGATCTGCAAGTCGGTGCCATCCGGAGCGAACGACGCAATCAATGTTTTGTTGAAGGGCAGACTCTTCCCCGCTGAGTCCATGATCGTTCCGCCATTGAGAACTCCCTGCGAGAAACCGATTCGCCCGCCCGGCATCCGGACGAGTTGATGCGGCAAGGTGTGTGTATCCTGAACGCCGAAGCCTTTGATCAATACCTTGCGTTGGTCAGCCTTGCCATCGCCATCCGTATCTAACAAATGCAGAATTTCTGGTCCCTGCGCGACAATACAACCATTCTTCCACGGCAGAACTCCCATCGGCATCACCATTCCTGAAGCGAAAACGCGGGCAGACTGCGGCTCTTTCAAATGAGGCTGATCAATGACCATGATGTGATCCGGTCCGGGTTTCTTCCAAATCCCGGCATCGCGGTCGCGAGGGTACGCTGTCGCTGTCTGAGTCCACAAACGTCCCGCATCATCAAACGCGATGCTTACTGGTTTGGGCACTCCGGTTTCTTCACTGGCGACCAATTCCATTTCAAACCCTTCGGGAACACGGAACATGGCGAGCTGATCCTTTGGTGCCTTCGGCTCGGCTTCCATCGCGTTGCCCTCTTTCAATCCACCAGCTGCTTTTTTCGAGGGAGCGGGTGCAGGCGGTGAAACCTCAACGACCTTGCCGGCACCGGGCTCTGACAGAGCCACATAATCGAGTCCAAACATATGCTTCGGCAACGCCTTGGGATTGATTCCGGTCAGCTGAACCTTCAACTGATGTTCCCCGGCATCGAGTTTGATCTTTTTGGCCAACGGCACTTCTCCCGTCAGAGTAACTTGCGGAGAATACAGATCCATCGGTTCTCCAATTTTCTCGCCGTTTAGAGAAAACTGCACGACTCCGTAGTCGCGCGCCTTGGTGAGATTCACCAACAGGGAATACTCACCGGCTTTGGAAACCGGCAGGGCAAAAATCACTTCATCTCCGGGTTTCCCATTGCGCCACCAGAACTGCCTTTCGCCGCTCCACGTCTTGCCGCCCACACTCTTGAGATGTTGGGTCCGGGTGTCTGCAGCCTTCTTGACCAGCTTCAGATCTTCCCCTTCAAATTTGAACTTGGTGAGCGCATCCCCGGATAGAGCCTTAGGAATTGTTGGTTTGTCAGGGGTCGCGGGGCGATCGGTTTGACGATGAAAGAAGGCACCCTTTTTGTTTCCGGTTAGAACATCCGGACGACCATCGCCATCAATATCACCCACTGTGATATCCACCCCGACACCCGAGTCGCCATGAACCCGATAGGGAACGAAACGAACCCCACCATTCGCCTCCCGAGTGGTGCGAAACCAATAGAGCACGGCAGGATCGTTACCACCGGGATCTTTGCCGCCGTGTGCAAAGTAGCGCTTTCCGGTGACCAAATCTTTGATCCCGTCGCCATCCATATCGGCGAGCATCATCCCGTGCAGCTGGCTGAACGCGATGCCAACTGGTGATTCTTCAGGCGTCGAACCCATGATGAGATGCTTTTTGAAATCGATGGCGCCTGAAGCTGCAATCTGCTCGTACCAAACCAGGCCATAACTGTGAGCGTTGATTGACGTGATGACATCCTGATCGCCATCGCCGTCAAAATCATAGGCAAACATCTGGCTCCCGCCTTTGTCGGCGGAAAACGGGAACGGATGCTTTTTCCAAAACCCATCACCCTCCGGCTGCTCCCACCAACCACTTTTCTCTAACAAATCACTACGACCATCACCGTTCACGTCCCCAAAGCCCAAGCCATGAGTGAATTTTCCCCCGGTGGAATTGGGAGGTGAAATCGGGGTAAACGCCCACGGCTTCTCCGGCTGAGAACGGTCGGCTGGCGCCACAAAACCGAACTGGCCCTTGATCGAACACAGCACCTCTTTCTCACCATCTCCATTCACGTCAGCCCAAACCGGAGATTCGTTTTCCACCCCGTCAAAGACATCAAAACGAGGCCAAGGATTGTTGTGACCTTCCTTGCCGGGATTCTGAAACCAATAGGTGCCCTTCTTTGCGGCGGGAAACCCCAGCACTAACAAATCCACCAATCCATCACCGTCAAGATCGTCCGCGTAGGTGAAAAAGTTGGCGGAGTATTTCCGAATCGCAACTGGCACCGGCTTGTAGACAGGCCGTCTTTTCTTAAAGTCAGGCCCTTCAAACCAAAACGGTCCGTAGGCGATGTCATTGACTCCGTCCGCATTGAAATCCCCAAACGCCGCCCGTTCTGCATGGAACTCACTGGTCAACTGAGTCGTCTGGAACTCCCCGGGTGCTGCCATCCCGACAGAGGAAATCCCCAGAAAAAAGGTGAGCAAATAGCGCCGCTTCATAGAGTGAAAGCATCTCGCGAAACGCGATGCGAAACAAGGTTTCAAATCCACATCCATATTCATCGGCACACCGTAAATCCGCTAAGAACACAGGCTAAAGCTGCAGTATATTTTTGCCGGTTGAAGGGGAATCCTGGAAAGGTGAAATTCGCAATTTCAACTCCATTGCTCCCCGCGAAAAACGATTCAACTGAATTTCAGAAAATGAACACCCTGGCTAAACTACTGATTTTAACTGTCATTTTCAGCTTCGCTGGAACGGCCTTTGCCGACAAAAAGAACATTCTCATCATCCGAGGAAATTCCACCCACGGAAAAGACAGCCACAACAATGATGAAGTCGGGCAGGTGATTCAATCCAAGCTGGAGAAATCCAAATATGCTGACCAATTTGAGATTCACTCCACCCTCAACTATCCGGAAGACCTCTCCCTCGTAGAGAATGCGGACCTGATCATCATTTCCTCCGACGGCGGCTCTCGTCATGCGTTAGCGAACAAGGAGGACTCTACCAAACACACCAAGCACCTGGATGGTGTGATCAAGAAAAACAAGACCGGCCTCATCGTCATTCACTGGGCAACGGATGCACCCTCCGGCGGCATGGGTCAGCTGCACCCGGAAAATCACAAGATGATGATGGACTGGATCGGCGCCGTCTACTATTGGGTTGAAAAAGGTAAAGATCCCGGCAGTAGCTGGACTTGGAAACATCCGGTTCTCGAATTGAAGGTCGACAAGAGCCATCCCATTTCTAATGGCCTTCCTGAGAAGTTTCGCCTGCAAGATGAATACTACTTTAACTTCTTCACTGCACCCGGCGGGCGAAATCCCGGCTCCGACAAACTGACGTTCCTCCACACCGCCAATGCACCAAGTCATCGCAGTGACATGGAAAACAAAGCCAACTGGCGGGACCAGGCAGTCTATT
>JAHDCN010000090.1 GCA_020629815.1 Verrucomicrobiota bacterium | reverse complement strand
TAACCGGGATCACCGAACGGATGAAAATCTCCCCAACCCGAATCATCCAGGAACATGATGACAAAGTTCGGCTTTTCCTCTGCGACAGCGGAGTGGGAGATCAGCAAACAGAGGGCGGTAAACAGGAAAGCAATAGGGCGTATCATCATATCCAATAACCGGACATCGAAAGCGGTGTCAATTCGCGGGATAGCTGACTTAACCCTGTTAGGTCGGTGACCTAACCCTGTTGACTCTTCGACCTAACCCTGTTGAGTCAGGGATGCGCTCCCTGATTTTCCTGTTTCTTTTTACCGCTGGTATCGCCCACGCAAATCCCGATGCGAAGTTTCCCCGTAGTCCGCAGATTTTGGACGATGGCAGGGTGGCATTTCGTTATCAATCCAGCAGCGCGGAAGAAGTCAGCGTGGTTTCCGATGCCGTTCCCGGTGGAAAGGCTGGGCTCAGAAAAGGGGATAAGAATATTTGGGAATACATCACTCCGGAGGCTGTTGCTGCCAATGTCTATTCCTACAGTTTTCGCGTCGATGGAAATTACGTTTTGGATCCGCACAACCGTCAGTTCAAGAAGTGGCGGAAGACGGCGAACCAATTCGTAGTTCCCGGAAAAGGGGAAGCAGCCAATCTTTGGGATGCCACCGATGTTCCGCATGGATCGGTGGAAAAGATTTTCTACCAGTCTCAATCTTTGCAAACGCAGAGGGAAGCCTTTGTCTATCTGCCGCCGGGATACAATCAGGGAGATCAGAGTTTTCCGGTTCTTTGGCTGTTGCATGGATCAGGCGACGATGCCTCCGCTTGGACGCAGGTGGGCCGGGCAAATTTCATCGCGGACAACTTGATTGCTCAGGGCAGGATGACGGCCTGTGTAATCGTCATGCCTTATGGTCATGGCAACTTGCCGGGAGTGGATCCCTATGCCATCGAGGACAAGGACGCGTGGTTTCGGGCAAACTCGCAGGCGGTTCAGGAGGATTTCACCAAAGACTTGATGCCTCTGGTCCAGAAACGCTACCGGGTTTCCCTGGATCCCAAAAATCGAGCGGTGGCTGGTCTTTCGATGGGAGGAGGTCAGGCTTTGGGCTATGGCCTGAATCATCCGGAGGTATTTGGCTGGGTGCTGGGTTTCAGTTCCGGCACTCCGGGCAACGAGGAACTCGCAAAGGAGTATTTCGGTGAAATCGATGCGGATGCCGAAAGGCAATTAGTCTGGATCGCCTGTGGAAAGGATGATTTCCTGCTGGAGCGGAATCATTTTTTCCGCAAGTGGCTAACCAAAAAAGGAATCGAGCACGAATGGCACCTCACTGAGGGCAGTCATTCCTGGCCGGTGTGGCGGGACTACCTGATTCAGACGCTGCCGAGATTGTTTCAGGAGGATTGATAGAGGCTTTCTGCGCGGCAATAATCGCGAACGGCTTTTGGCATCCATTCCTCAGCGAGGGAAAAATCGGAACGCAGCTGGGTGGAGGAGGCCGGGTGATCAAAGTCCATGGACTGGAAGCGCCACCCGTCCCGCTCACGGACCTCGGTGTTGTTGCGGGTGACGACAACAAAGGAAAGAAGCTGGCGCAGCTTTTCGGGCTCAGCCCAGTTTTCAATTTGTTCCCACTGGTCGGTTCCGAGTAGCCAATGATATTCGGTATCCGGGTTTTTCTCCGAAAGGTGTTGGGCCGTCTGCCAGGAATAGCTGGGCTCTTCCCGGGTAGCTTCGTATCCGGAGACGTCTGCCCAGTTTTGCCAATCGAGAGTATTGATCGCGATACGCAACATCTCCCAGCGCTGGACGCCATTGGCGTGGGTGCCGTCTTTGAAAGGGGATCGAAAGCAGGGCATGAACAGGATTTGATCGAAATCAAACTGCTGATGCGCCTGCTCGGCCATTCGCAAATGACCAAAGTGGATGGGGTCGAACGACCCGCCGAAGATCGCGACTTTCTTCCGCTTTTTTCCCATAGCGGAGTATACGACTGCTTTGCTCTTTGTCTTGTCCGGCGAGCAGGTTTCGATACAGTGGCGGGGAAATGAAGAAAGTCCTCCTTGTCCTGGGTGTTTTACTGCTGCTGGCCGTAATTGCCGTCCCGCTGCTTATGCGCTTCCTCGCGCCTAAGTTGATTCAGGTTCCTCCGCCCTCGGGTGAGCCGATCGGTAAGTTTGATTATCCGCGGCCGGAGACGTCTCTGTTGGCGGTGAAGGTCCGAATACCTGTGGCTGCACTTCAACAGGCTGCCAATAAAGAGGCTCCGCGTCGCCTGACGGGAACGGAGCAAAAGAATATTCACAAGCGGATCAAAAATGGAGCCTACACCTGGAATGTCGCGCGAGGCTCGATTCGTTTGCAAAACACAGGTAAGAATTTGGCTTTCTCCGTCCCGATTGATGGCGTGGCTAATGCTCGCGGAGATTTGGATGCAAAAATTCTGAGCATTCCGCTCAAAGGTTCAGCCGAGATCGGAGGAACGGTTTCCGGTACGGTGAATCCGCGTATTTCTCCAACCTGGGAGGTGATTCCGAATTTGCAGCCAAACGTTAATCTGACCAAGGCGAATTTAAACATTGGGACACTGGGCAGTTTTAGCCTTCGTGATCTTTTGCAGGACACGCTCAATCCGATCATCCAGAAAGAGGCGGCGAAGATCGGACCCGATATGATCAACGAGCTGAACATCCGCAAGGATATGGTGAAGCTCTGGAATGAAGCTCACGTGTCGGAGCAGGTGAACGATGAACCTCGAATTTGGGTTAACGTTCGCCCGAATGCTGTAGGAGGCACGCTGCTGGATTTTTCCAATCCGAAGGAGATTTCCACTACGCTTGCGATTCAAGCTCAGTGTGCTGTTTCCAATGCGCCTATGCCGAAGGGAAAGCCGGCTCCGCTGGCCAATCTGCAAACGATGGAGAAGCCGCCCACCACTTCGCTGAATATACCAGTGATTGTGAGCATGGCCCGTTTGAATCAGGAATTGGCGAAGGAAGATTTCTCGGTGAAAACTTCGATTGGCGCGGAGGTAAAAATCGATGGGGTAAAGGTTCGTGTCGGGCGAGATGGGTTTTTGAATTTCAGTATCCAGGTGAATGCGAAGGCAAGCCGCTTCAATCGTCCGATCACTGGCGAGTTGTGGCTGCAGGGGAAACCGGTGATCGATTACACCGCACAGACACTGGCTTTGTCAGAGGTCGACTTCACGGTAGAGACGCGGGATATGCTAACCAAAGGAGCTGCCTGGATGTTGGAAGAGCTGCTGGTGAAAGCGATCGAGCGGGAGCTGCGGGTGGATTTGAACGACTACAAGAAGGAGTTGGACGAAGAAGTAGCCAAGGCTCTGGCTTCGGATGATATTCCCGAAGGGATTGAAGTCAGCTTGAAGGACCTGGAGGTGAAGCTCGCTGATATTTATACCATTTCGAAGCGCAATGAGAAGGCCCAGAAGAATGATCCGGGTGTGGTTGTTGTGATTCGGGCTACGGGTGAAGCGACGACACGAATCACAAAGATTGAACAGCAATGATGCGTGCAATCTGGTTGGCTTTACTTGTCAGTTGTGCGGTACCTTCGGTGAGGGCGGAGGATGTTTTGCCGGGAACTGATCCGTTGGAATGGCAGGACGAAGATTTCTCCATCCGCATCATGGATGGCGCCCACGCGTTTGTGGAGGGGCAGTTGGCGAAGGCTCGGGAAAAGCGAAAAGCGCAGTGGCGTCGGAGTCCACTAGCCGCAGGGGATTCGGAGGAAAAGCTGAAGGCCCATCGTGATCGTTTGCGTGAGGTGCTTGGTGTCGTTGATGAACTCGCACCTACTCGTTTGGAGTTCGTCAGCTCGGAATCTCCGGGGTTTGATGGCGAGATTCCTTCGTCGTTGGTGTCTGAGTCGGAGGCCTTCCAGGTTCATCAGGTCAGGTGGGATGTGATTGATGGTTTGGTTGCTGAAGGTCTGTATGCGAGCCCGATCCCGACTGAGGAGTTTAAAACAGAGAGTCACGCGGTTGTCGTGATACCGGATGCGGGGGAAACTCCAGAGGATTTGTTCGGTTTGACCAATCGTCTGGAACCGGAAAAGCAGATGGGGCTGAGGTTTGCCGCAGCGGGCTATCGGGTATTGATCCCAACGATCCTGAATCGTGATTTTTATCACAAGGAGATCTCCCATCGGGAGTGGATTTACCGGCAGGCGTTTCAGATGGGGCGCCATGTGATTGGCTATGAGGTGCAGACTGTGCTTGCCGGAGTCGAGTGGTTGAGGACGTCATTGCCAACCACGGTGTCGGTTGCGGGCTATGGCGAAGGAGGAATGCTGGCGTTTTTCTCCGGAGCCTGTGAGACGGGAATCGATGCGGTCTTCGTGAGTGGGTTTTTCTCCGGTCTCGAAGAGCCGTGGAAGGAGCCGATTGATCGGAATGTTTTTGGAATGGCCCGGGACTTTGGTCATGCAGAGATAGCGAATCTGATTTTTCCCCGAACGCTGTTGATCGAGCATACGGACTTTCCTGTAGTGGTTGACCGGAAGGGTGCTGTGATCGAGACACCGGATGCTGCAGCAGTGGAAAGTGAAATCAATCGCGTTGGTGAATTGATGGGTTTGCTGAGCGGATCACCGGGCATCCTGTTTAGCAATCAGGAAAAGGGAGTTCGTGCCGGTTATCCGGCGATGGCAGCTTTTTCTCAAACGATCGGGTTCGTGGATGCGGATGTTTCCCGTGTTCCGCCGATTGCGTTGATGATGGATGGACGTTCCAACTTCACTTCCGAGGCCAGGCACACGCGGGTATTCCAGCAGATGGAACAAGTCGTTCAGCGTTCGCTCTCGCCGGCTGATGAGAAACGCCGGGAGCATTTTTTTTACAAGGCGGAGCCGGGCCTTCGCCCGGGAAAATGGAGCACCGAGGCGGAGCATGACTTTCTAAAGCCTGATGCTTTTATCGAAAAGGCGAAAGAGTTCCGGGAAGAGTTTGCCAGTGAACTGATCGGAGAATTTGACGTAGGGCTGGTGCCACTGAACCCCAGAAGTAAAAAGATCCTGGATAATGAGAAATGGACCGCCTGGGACGTTGTTTTGGATGTGTATCCGAGAATGGAGAGTTGGGGCGTGCTTGTCGTTCCAAAGAATCTTGCCGATGGAAAACGGTATCCAGTGGTGGTTTGCCAGCATGGAAGAGATGGCGTGCCGCGCGATTGCATCGATCAAGACAAGAGTGCCTACGGAAACTTCGCAGCGAAATTGGCCGAGCGTGGCTACATCGCCTTTGCCCCTCACAACCTGTATCGCCACGAAGATCGATATCGCTGGTTGGACCGCAAGGCGAACAATCTAGGGTGCTCACTGTTCTCCCTGATCGTCGCCAGTCACCGTCAGAATGTAGATTGGCTGAAGTCGCTGCCTTTCGTCGATCCTGATCGAATCGGTTTTTATGGCCTAAGCTATGGAGGGGAGTCTGCCATGCGGATACCCGCGATTATCGAAGACTACTGCCTGTCGATTTGCTCGGGGGATTTCAATCAGTGGAATCGAAAAGTAGCGGACGTGAATTTTCCCAATGGGTTCATGCGGACTGTTGAGTGGGAGATGCCTTATTGGAACTTAGGTCGAAAGTATGATTACGCTGAGATGGCCGGCCTGATTTTTCCGCGTCCTTTCATGGTGGAAAGAGGACATCATGATCGAGTGTCTCGGGATGAGTGGGTAGCGCACGAATATGCAAAAGTTCGATGGCTTTACTCGCAGTTTGAGCAAGCCGACAAAACAGAAATCGAACTTTTCCAAGGTGGTCACTCGATCAAAGGAGAGGGGACTTTCCGATTTCTGGACAAGTGGCTGAAGCCCTGAGACCTCCCTCAGATAATTTTTCTGCTTCTAATTACGACCTCCAGTTTCTGCGGAAACGGTAGGGTTGAGAACGATTAGCTGCGCCCTGCTTTCAAAGGGCAGCGATAAAAGACTCTTGATAATATATAGAAAAACTATAAGATTAAGACATCTTAATGAAAATCAGATTGATTGTGGTTTTGTTGCCTTTTGTGGCTGGGGTGTTGCTTTCTCAACAAAGCTGTTCCACCGCAGGAAAAGCGGCCGGGTCCGGAGTAGGGGACGACGTTGCTGTGACAACGGAGAAGACGAGGAAAGGCATATTGGCCAAACGTCAGGAAGAGAAAGCGAAGAAGCAGGAAACGATCGAAGAGCTGAAAGAGATCGCGAATTCTGATTATGCGATGCTTCCTTTTGGTGATGATACAGAGGCCGCACCACCAACGGGAAGTCCGGTTCCGCAAGACGCCAGCCCGGCGGAGGACGTGGTTTATGGAACGGAGTATCATACTACTCAGATTAATATCGGCGATATTTTCAGCAGTCAGAACGGAATGTCGCTGGCGAAGGAGCTGAGTGTTGCTGACACGCTTGCAGCGGTGAATCCTTCGGGAAGAACTGCCTTTCTCAATCGGGTATCCAGTTCCAAAGAAACATCGGTTCCGATGACTATTTCCCAATCAGAGATTGGTCAGCTGAAGCAAAAGATGCCGGGCACTGATTTGCCGTCTGTGCCGGTTTCGCTGCAATTCCAAAGCACTGTTTCCGCGGTGAAGAAAACGGAGATGGAGACAGCACTGGCAAAGGTAGCGGCGGGTCTCTCTTCGGATATTCAAGGGAATGAAGAAGCTTCCAAGCTGTTGAAGATGTCGGCTGGGGTTTTGAATACCCGGGTAAAATCTGGCGAGAAACTGTTTCTGGTAACGAGAGTTTCCCGGTCGCAGTCGGCTCAGGCAAAGCTGGTAGGGCAAAGTGTTTCCGATGCGGATGTAGCGAAGGTTCGTAACGCAGTGGAAGGGCTGGTGCCCATGCTCAAAGGTCTAAAGGCGGAGAAGTCGGGAGACGGTATTCGACTTTCTCAGGACGGAGGAATGACCTGGACATTCGAAGCCAGTCCTCTTCGCTATGAAGCCGGGCGTCTGCGGATTGATGAAACCAGAGCCCATTCCTTTTAGCAAAAAGGCAGGCAATCTGTCGTAATCGTCACGTTCAGAAAGTAGCGTCGCATTCAGAAAAACGCTTCGAGTTACACGATGGACAGGTTGATTACCGAATTTATCGCCACGTTTTTTCTAATGCTGATCATCACGGTTGGTGCCGTTTTGAATCAGGCAGGAACAGGCCTTGGCGGTTTGTGCATTGGCGTGGGCTTGGTCGCACTCGTCTATGCGGGGGGGCATGTTTCCAAGGCTCACTACAACCCTGCTGTCAGCGTAGCATTTTTGATTCGTGGGGGATTCACTCCGAAACAATTCGTGGGTTACCTTATCGCCCAGTTTTCCGGTGCTATTTTAGCGGCTTTGATCGGCACGAAGATTTTGGGCCTTGGGCTCGGTGTAGACGTCGCCGACCTGGAAATTGGAAAGGCGTTTGTTGCCGAGATGCTGTTCACTTTTCTTTTGGTATGGGTGATCATGAACGTCGCAACTTCGCCGGGAACAGAGGGGAATAATTTTTACGGCATCGCCATTGGTTTCACTGTGATGGCTGCTGTGTATTGTGTGGGCGATATTTCACTGGCGGTGTTGAACCCGGCGGTTGCAGTGGGGCTCTCAATCGCAGGAAAGCTGGCCTGGTCTCAGCTCTGGTTGCCCGTTGCAGCAAGTGTTGTCGGGGCTGTCTTAGCGGTTTTTGCCTATCGCGTCAGTGATTCACGATCGGCCGAGTGATTTCAGGACCGAGCTTTCACCTCTGTGGATTCCGACATTTTGTTCTGCAGAGTCCCGATATTCTTCGGACCCATCCAGTAGTTCGTCGTGTAAGCTCCGCAATCGATAGCTTGGAATGTTGGGGTAAAGATGATGAATCAGGTGGAAGTCATTTCCATATCCCAAAACCGCCCATCGGGTAAACCCGTCAGCTCTGATAATTCGTGAGTTATCGAGCTGATCCTGACCTGCATTGGCATGCTGAAATACTTCGCGCAAGATCATTAGGTAGGGGAAAACATAGATCAAGGGTAGTACCCAAAGGCAGAGAAAAGCAGGGGTTGGATCCCATCCGGTTGATTGGGCAATCTCGCCAAGGGCGAGCACGAGTAAAGTGTAGAAGCTCATGCGAAGCAGGCCTGCTGTCTTGATGGAAAATGCCAGTCCAGCTTCTGAGAAAAATGAGGCCGCCGAAAGGCGGGACCAAATAAGGCTTCCTGCAATCCAAGTGACGAGCAGGCTAGCGGCCACATCCAGCTGCCAGTATAGGGCACAGCGAGCGACAACGATTAGGATCACGAAATAGCAAACGCCGAGAAGCGTAGCTGGATATCGTCTCTTTTCGGAGCCAGCGGCCGTGCCCAAAGAAGCGGAGCTAAGTAAATCAAGGATGTTCGCGATAACGAATGGTGGCCAAAAGAACTTTAAGTAGTATTCGAGAGAAAACCGTTTCTGCGACATCGGAAAGCGGCCGTAAATCCTTTCTGCTTTACCGTTTCCCAGATTGGCATCTTTCTCTGGATGATTGGGGTGCTGATGATGTGACAGATGCTTTGCGCGGTATTGCACCAGACCAGCGAAGATCGGAAAAAAGCAAAACAGCTCAGCCAGTAGGTCATTCATTTTTCTATGGGGCACGAGCAGGTAGTGAGAAGCCTCATGACCCATCAGTGCGATTCGGTGCTGGATGCAACCGATCAACAGAGATCCGATTCCCCAAACCGGAACAAGCCACCAGAGGGAGTGACCACTTCTCTGGAGATAAAAATAGTACGCAATGCAGCCGGCAAGGACCAGGCCAACCGTGAGCCAATCGATCAGGAGATGGAAAAGATTGCGCCAGACACTGACAGTAGCATGAGAACGAATCGTCCGACTGTCGATGAGGCTCTTCATACGGAAAACTACTCGAGGCCCAGCTTCTTTAACTTAGGGCTGATTACCATTTTGCAGTAAGGGTGATCGTCCTGCTTTTGTTGGTAGAAGTCCTGATGTTCCGTCTCTGCTTCCCAGAATTTGCCAGCCTTCGTGATTTCTGTGACTGCAGGTGAGGAATACGCTTTGCTCTCGTTAAGCTTCTGCCGCGATGCCTCAGCCTCGTTCTTTTGATTGGGGCTGTGGAAAAAAATCGCAGATCGATATTGCGGTCCCACATCTGCTCCCTGGCGATTGATCGTCGTTGGGTCGTGAGCCTGCCAGAACACATCGAGGATTTCAGCGTAGGAAATACGTGTGCGATCAAAGGTCACTTCGATTGCTTCCGCATGCCCCGTAGTTTTTGCGGCTACCTCATCGTAAGTCGGGTTTTCCAGATGCCCGCCCGTGTATCCTGACTTCACCTCGATAACCCCCTCCAGCATTTCCATCACTGCTTCGGTGCACCAAAAGCAGCCGCCAGCGAGAGTCGCTTTTTCAAGATTAGAAGGATCTGGTTCAGCAACGACAGGAGGCGGAGCTGCTGCTTCTGAAGACTCAGTGGATTGCTCTTTTTCGGGCTGTTTCGCAGGGAAGCAACCGGCGAGGGGAATCGCCAAACAAACGGCGAGAAGGCGAAGATCGCTCATGGTTTACCGATGCCACGTTGCAGCCAAATCGCAATGGGTTTTGAGCCCTCACCAAACTTTTTCAGAAAACTTAACGTTTCGCTTTGACATACGAATAAGAATCCTATAAGAATGCCATAGTTATACGATTTTGACGGAAAAAACGGATGCCACGTCCAAAGAACACCACGGAGACAGTCCAGATCACGATCTCGACGACTCCTCAGGTGAAGGAGTTGCTTGAAGAGCTCTCTCGAACCGGTTTTTTTGGGAAGAACGCCGCTGACACCGCCCATTCGTTGCTCAAAGAGAAAATCCGCGAGCTGCAAAAGGATGGTCAGGCGCCAACTCCGGATTTCCCACCCCGCAAGACTGAATAACGATCACTCAACCTGCACTCAACAACCTACCTGTCCTGCCAAGCTATGTATTTCGATTCTGAATCGACTCCGGAGAATTCTACTCTCGCGAACCTTTCCCGCGTCTCCGACGAATACGGAAATCCCAAAGAGGAGACTCTTAAAGACCCCGAGATTATGGAGGCTTTCGAAGAAGGTGTCCGTCAGCTCGCCGAAGATATTGTTCAGTATCACCCGGGGTTAGCTCACGTTCTATTGGGTATGGGCGACGCTCCATCCCATGATACTCTTCATGGGCAAAACTGAGAGATGTAAGACCATTTCACCGGTGAAAGTGGTGGAATGGCGGAGTCAGATTGGCTCAAATGC
>JAHDCN010000572.1 GCA_020629815.1 Verrucomicrobiota bacterium | reverse complement strand
TCGTTTCTGAAGTCGGAGTGGGCACCGTTGCTGCCGGTGTCGCCAAGGCCAAGGCCGATGTGATCCTGATCTCAGGTCACGATGGAGGAACCGGAGCAAGTCCGCGTTCTTCAATTCAGCATGCTGGATGTCCATGGGAACTCGGTCTTGCTGAAACCAACCAGACGCTTCTCCTGAATGACCTCCGCAGCCGGGTGGTTCTGGAAACAGATGGCCAGCTTAAGACCGGTCGAGACGTTGCGATTGCCGCGCTTCTTGGTGCCGAAGAATTTGGTTTTGCTACCGCGCCTCTGGTGACTCTCGGTTGTCTGATGATGCGTGTTTGTCACAAGAATACCTGTCCGGTAGGTGTCGCTACTCAGGATCCACGTCTCCGTGCTAAGTTTAATGGCGCGGTGGAAAATGTGGTTCACTTCATGAATTTCGTTGCGGAAGAAATGCGCGAAATCATGGCCAAGTTTGGCTTCCGCACTTTGAATGAAATGGTCGGGCGTAGCGATCTCTTGGAAATGCGTCCGGCAATCGATCACTGGAAAGCTCAGGGACTCGATTACTCGAAAATTTTGCATCGCCCGGATGTGAAAGATTCAGTCGGTACCCACTGCCAGCAGGAGCAGGATCACTTGCTCGATCGCGCCCTCGATAACACCACTTTGCTGGAGCTTTGTAAGCCGGCGATTGAAAACGGCGAGAAAGTCGAAGCAGAGCTGCCGATCATCAATATCAACCGCGTGGTTGGAACGATGACCGGAGCGGAGATCAGTCGCCGTTATGGTGCTGCTGGTTTGCCTGAAGGAACCATCAAATTGAAATTCAAAGGATCTGCAGGTCAGAGCCTTGGAGCGTTTTGTCCCAACGGCATGAGCTTTGAGCTGGAAGGTGACGCTAACGATTACATCGGCAAAGGCGTATGCGGCGCACAGATTGTGGTCTATCCGCCGAAGGATTCTCACCCTGACCTGGTAGCCGACGAGAACATCATTGTTGGTAATGTTGCTTTCTATGGCGCGACCAGCGGAAACGCTTATATCGCGGGTGTAGCCGGTGAACGTTTCTGTGTTCGGAACTCCGGCGTTCACGCTGTGATCGAAGGGCTGGGTGACCATGCCTGTGAATACATGACGGGCGGTTCAGTAACCTGCCTCGGTTCCACCGGGCGGAACTTCGCTGCCGGTATGAGCGGCGGGGTTGCCTACATTTTTGATCAGGACGGTGATTTCGAATCGAAACTCAATCCTGACATGGTCAATCTGTATCCTCTGATCGAGTGTGAAGACAGCGAGATCGAAGAAGTCAAACAGCGCATTAGCAAGCACGTTGAGCTCACTGGTAGTGTCAAGGGTCAGTCCATCCTGGACGACTGGGATGCTGTGTTGCCGAAGTTCCTCAAAGTTCTTCCTGCTGATTACGAGCGAGTCCTGAACGCAATGAAAGACGCTGAGGCAAAAGGCCTGACCGGCGATGACGCGATCCTCGCCGCTTTTGAAGCCAACGCCAAAGTCGGCAACTAATAGAATATTTACACTTTCCTGGTTGGTCGCGGTTCGGCCTCGCCACTGCAAAACACCAACTACCAAAAACTTTTTACACCATGGGAAAAGCCACCGGATTTTTAGAAGTAGAACGCAGCACCA
>JAHDCN010000089.1 GCA_020629815.1 Verrucomicrobiota bacterium | reverse complement strand
GGGGGGGGGGGGGGGGGGGGGGGGGGGGGGGGGGGGGGGGGGGGGGTGGGGGGGGTGGGGGGGGTGGTGGCGGTGGAACAGGCGCCTCCACCGAGTAATAGATATTGTACAGCCCAAAACTATTTCCTGGATAAGGACCCTCAGGGGTAAACGTGCCAGTCCACTCGCCCATTGATCCACGCGCGAGAGTGTGTTCTACAGCTTCGTGCTCGTCAGACCTAGTGCCATCCGGGAATGGAGTCCTTGTATAAGTAGCATTATTGAGAATAGTGCCATCAGCGATAAAGTTGTCTACACCTCCCGGCTCAGGCATATACAGGCGCAATTCTGAACCAGCTCCATTCAGCGCGCTGGTAAACACTGTAGGCAACCCTGTTACCTCATCAGCTTCGAGGATAAAATCCCCGCCGCCACCTATATACGGATTATTACGACTGGACGCTATATAGGTATTTCCAGAAAGAGTTCTGGTTATACTCTCAAAATTCGGATCAGCATGCCCTATCAAGCCGCCCTTCGACCGAATGTCTTCGCCTGCCTTAACAAAAATGTCACCATTCCAGCGCCCCCCTCTAGTCTGTAAGACGCCGCCAAAGTCCTGGTCGCCATGGCCAATCTTGGCAAAATTGCTACGTCCAGCCCCAGCATCCAAATCTACGTGCCTCTTGGCCGTCACATCAATCGTGCCTTCCAAATCACCTTGAAGAGCCCTTGTATTGTCACCCCCACCATTCCCAATCATTGCGTACTCAAACTCGCCAAGATCATCACCAACCAAAACCTGATCTCCCCCTTTAACGACCACATCCCGCCCCGCTGATACGGTGACATTTGAATCAACTGCACCTGATGTCCTGCCGCCCCCGGAACCAATTTGGGCAAAAGCCAGTTCGTCGCGCCAACCGGAGTTCGTTCCTCCGACGGCAACAACCCTCACATCGCTGTTGGTAGAAACTACCTTCACATCACCAATGGAAAGCGTGTCAGAAGATGTGTTGGTAATATCATCTTCAAACCCACCGTGACCAATCTGAGCAAAAGCACGACCATGCTGCCCGCCCTGAACGACAACAGCATCACGGCCCATAACTGTAATCATCCCCTCTTTGATAACACGCCCTGAGTCATGGCCACCGTGACCAATCTTAACGAATGAATTCTGATTATCTAACAGACCCGGAATTGTAGCGCCGGTAGTAGAACCGTCTCGTCCTTCGTCATTATTAAAATCAGACCCGATCAAATTCACCCCTCCCGTAACAGCCGTAACGGTGATATCCCCAAACTGGGAACCACTTCCCGCAGCCTGAACACCACCTGCTCCAATACCATAGCCTCCATGACCAATTTGAGCATAGGAACGGCGATCAAAAAACTCGTAAGCGTAGTCACCATGGGACTGAAGAAGGTTAGTACCTGAGTTGGACACGGTAATCGTATTTCCAATTGAGTCCTCACCAACACCCGCATCAGCAGTCTGAGGCCCGATAACATTAATGTCACCTCGAGCCCTTACCCGAATGGCACCACCTATATCCCCTGCTGAATAAGAGGCTGGGTTCGACTCATACCCTCCGTGTCCAATTTGAGCGTAGTTCTCCTGGCCTGTTGCACTTCTACCCTCAGCAGTACCATCTCCATCGACATCAAAATCATTAAAGGTCGCCCCACCATCTAAAGACTCAATGTAACCTCCCATTGCTTTGATCGTGATGTCACCATCTGCACTTACGTTTATCGCTCCCGTGTGCCCCCCTCGAGACCGCTGACCACCGTGACCTATTTGAGCATAGTTTCTGTTTCTATTTGAGCCTCTCTCCGGGTTACCCGCCTGCATCAAAATATCGCCACCACTATCAACCCGAATACGGCCATTGTGCCCCTCTCCGTCCGCAGCGCTCTGAAGAAGCCCACCGTGACCGATTTGCGCATAAGCATCATCACCGCGGCCATACCCGCCTTTGAAAGTAACGTCACTTGCAGCGGTGACTGAGACACTTCCCTGCAAAGTGCGATGAGTAACATGCCCGGCAACTCCACGATTCCCCCAATCATTCCCAACTCCACCATGCCCAATCTGAGCAAAAGCATCACCCTTACCCGCAATAAAGTCGATATTACCACCAGCAGCCTCAACCGTAATATTAGACCCTGCTGTAGTACCTACATGGCCGAGCGCAGCACCATGACCAATCTGCACATAAGAACGGTCACCGCCCAGCTCAGCATCGGGACGGCCATCTGGTATTGTTAACCTCGCATAACGATCAAATACGATACTATTACTGGCATACACATCAATCGTTCCATCATGAATACCATCGATAGAACGACCACCATGACCAATCTTAGCCCAGCCGTCCCCGTTTGAAGAAGCTGTAAACCGAATATCACCATCTTCAGCCCGGACAACAATCGATCCAGTGCTGCCGAGGTCTGTTCCATTCGCGTCTTCCGTATCCCATCCACCATGACCAATTTGCACCCAGTTCCTAGTAGCCCACTGCGCATCGGGTGCCCCACCTGCACCAGCCCCAGCGATAACATGAGTTTTTGAACGAACATCGATATTACCAATCGTTTCACCGCGGGAACTTCTACCACCATGGCCAATTTGGGAAAACACATCATCCCTGTCACCCGAAAGCATAGAGATGCGATTCGCATCAACATCAATATCACCTGACTTTACACCGCCAACTCCAAAACCTCCGTGGCCGATCAAGTTATAGTCCAAACGCTCCCCCCCTTTCATTGTGAGGACACCGTCGAGCGCCTGAACCGTAATATCTCCACTTGTATCCACCCTTGCAGCGTTGGTAACACCAGAGCGGTCAGCAACATTAGGAACATTACCGCTAGTGATTCCACCATGGCCTATATGTGTATAACCATCGTTACCACTATTGTTGCCTCCATCCATAACGATGTTTTTTCGGGCATAAACGTTCACATCACCCGTTATCCCTGCAGCACCACCAACTCCACCAGTCAAACCGCCGGCCCGGGTAGAATAACCAATGTGAGAAAACAGGTTATCACCAGAGGTGACTAGCACATTGTTGCCTAAAACATTCGTCTCTCCACCAGCAGAACCAACCGCAACCGCTTGAGCTTTGGCAAGGTTCACAAAAACATTTCCACCACTGTTCCCGAAATTCGCAGGGGCCCCGATCAGACCATCAACAAATGCCGCCATGGCGGCACCCATCGATGCACCGGTTGCAGCGCCCGCACCATTCGCCGTAGAACCTATTGTTCCCGGAATAGTAAAACCACCTGGCAATGGAGCCGCCGTGCTATTCCAACCTGCTACTACATTGACATCACCAGCCCCTGAGTTCTGAACATGAGCGTTTAACGTAACATGCCTGTGTCCCAGAAGAGTGAGAGAACCTGCAGAGTTCCACTCAACATCATCATCCACTGTAATTGTGCCGCCGCCAAGACCATCGGTAAAAAGAACAACATCAGAGCCCCCACCCAAAACACCAGCCAATGCCGCATTGTCGACAAACTCAGTACCACCGGGCCCTGCAGAAGTAGTCGCACCCGCCTGCACTACAATATCGCCGGGGTCCAACAGAACAACGCCGTTATCGCCGAACCTTGAGGTTGTTTTCACCCGCCCATAGAAACCGAGAGTATTTGCGCCTGAAACCTCTACAAATCCGCCATCGCCTCGAACCGAACTGGCCCTAATATCACCCGCGAACGAGGTCACCCCATCGGACCAAAGTATCACTGACCCCGCATCACGATCCCGGGATGACGACCTAATATCACTGCCTCGAAAAACGGTAGTCGTCTCTGAATTAACAATACCATCACCATTCCCCTGATAACCACCTCCAATTCTTACAGAACCACCAAACATCCCCCCCGAAGAATTCACGAGCGCCTGAGAGCCAATTACCACATCGGTTGCCGAGCTAATGTCAATATCTCCTCCCCGAGTCGAACCTGCGGCACTTACCGCACCCCTGACAAAAGTAGCTTCACCACTGGAGAGGTCTATGATTCCTCCTCTTTGGGCACTGCCATTCGCAACGACTCGCGCAGTGGGTGCCACAACCGTTGTGTCCTCTGCAGCGATTGTAACTCGACCACCAACTACTCCACTCGAGTTCACGCTGCCACTGGCAATCGTAACATCCTTACCAGTCACCTTAATATTTCCGCCTCGACCGCTCTCGGCGGAATAAGCACGCAAATCCCCCGTATTCACCAACCTGCCACCAGAACCGGCGCTCAAGGTCAGGCGACCACCTTTAAAATTATACCCGCGAGCACGGACAACACCGTCGTTTTTAATCGCCAACGCGTAGACGTTACCGTGTGCTTTCAGCTCTGCAGCGGCACCATCGACAATTCCCTGGTTATTAATACCAACTCCGGCTCCGGCACCTCCGCCGCGAACCGAAATCGTTGCACCACCGCCCTGATCCATGATGATGTCACCACCGGCACCAAAGGCTACCGTGCCATCGGGTGCTTTCACAGAACCCATGTTCTGGAGGAAATTACCCAGCAACACTACATCGCCACCGGAACTGCTCAGCGCACCATAGTTCGTAATTCCTGCAGTCGAACCACCTTGAAATCGACTGCTACCACCATTCAGGAAGTCGTTGTTGGAAATATCCAGCGTAGAAAGAGCCAGCAAACCGCCTGTATCGATCGCCCCGTTCGCACCCACCACGATGCCATTCGGGTTTACCACGATAACGCCGCCATTGGAACGCATCTGACCATAAATCTGAGAAGGATTACCTGTAACCACCCGGTTCAATGTCAGCGAACTTGCCCCCGGTTGATTAAATGTGGTCGTTTCACCGGCACCAATGGAGAAGTCGTTCCAATTGATGATCGCCATGTTCGAACTCTGATTGATGTTCAGGTTCGAAGTGCCCATGCCGCTAAAGTTGACATTCCCGTTTACAACGACGCCGCCAGTCGGGTTGGCGTAGGTCAAACAGGGGAAAATCGCTATTCCGGGGAGGATCGCTCCCAGGATTATTGCCTTGGAAACAAGGCTTTTGCGAAGGTTCGAGGTAATCGATTTCATAGTATGTGGTGGTACGCAATTAGAAGGAGAAGGCTACACCTCCCCCATTCTGCTTTTCGGAATTACCTGCAAAACAGGATTCCGAAACCAATGGAATGGCAGAATCTGAGGGATTTGTAAAAGGAAATTTCACGTAAATTTGGAGTAACTTTCACGAATGATTGTCACCCAAAAGAATGTTGTGACGGTTTTCCGAAATAATTTTACCGATTTATGCGCGAAAAACGCTGTAAATCGAGCTGACTCCCCCGAACAAGGGAAACGCTTCAAACCTGCAAAACCCATTCTCTTCCAGAAGGTTACCCATATCACCTCCAGCAGGAAACCGCTCAATCGAATCTCCGAGGTAGCGATAGGCGTCTGCACTTCCGGTAAGCATACCCGCAAAAACGGGCAGAACCCGGTGCAAATAGCCGCGATACAGAAAACGCAGAACCGGATTTGTAGGCAGCGAAAAGTCGAGAATCACCAATTTCCCCCCGGGTTTGAGCACGCGGGAAAACTCCTGCAGCGCCGCGGCCCAGTTTTCCATATTTCGCAGACCGTATCCGATGGTGATCACATCAAAGGAATCGGCGGAAAACGGAAGCTCCATTCCGTTGGCAACGATCAGGTGTTCGAGATTTCGCTTCCGCGCATTCTCCAACATTGGCTGGCAGAAATCGGCACCGACGACGGTTGCATCCGGACAGGCCTTCTGAATCTCAGCAGCCAGATCTCCGCTTCCGGTTGCGACATCGAGAATGTTCTGCGGGTTTTCCTCTTTAACCAGACGGGCAACCCGCTTCCTCCAGACGATGTCAATTCCCCCACTCAATAAGTGGTTGGTCAGCACGTAGCGGGAAGCAATACGGGAAAACGCGTCGTGAACGTAACGCGGATTCTGATCCTGATCGGCTTCCGGTTTCAAAGCGAGAAGAAAAAAGTGCTCACGAGAGGACTCGAACCTCCACGGTATTGCTACCACTAGAACCTGAATCTAGCGCGTCTACCAGTTCCGCCACGTGAGCATCAAGCAGCGAGGCGCAAGTAAACCACCCAATGACGAAAACACAAATCGAAATTCCACGATTTCGACTATACCCGCAGCCGTCA
This sequence comes from Verrucomicrobiota bacterium, assembly GCA_020629815.1. Lineage (GTDB taxonomy): Bacteria > Verrucomicrobiota > Verrucomicrobiia > Verrucomicrobiales > DEV007 > Arctic95D-9. The sequence goes on along the minus strand of JAHDCN010000089.1, from coordinate 4,140 downwards.
CCTCAAACCACCTCGGAAAGCTCGCGCAGTTGCTTCTGGCGACGGTGCAATAAGAGAATGAGCGTAACAATCGCAACCAGCAGCGTAATGCAAAGAATCCCCAAAGCCTGCATCACCAAACCAAAGACATCGCGCATTTTTCCCGGGGCCACGCTGACGACAAGTGGATCGGAAATTCCACTGGATCGTATCTCAAGCACTTGATTTGGCTGAGCTGTTTCAAATGCACCGATTGCTACGGCGGAATCACGATTAATGGTTTTTGTCGCGTTCAAGCCCTGATACAGATCCAAAGCAGACCCACTTTCTTTATTGTAAATCAGAACCTCTCCGCCTGCTGGCAAACGGTCTTCGTGCTCATAAGCCTTGCCTTCGAAGTTGGTGACGGTATGCAGCCACACTGTGTATCGGCCCGGCTCAGCGATAGAAAATTCGATCACTCCGGGCATCACTCCCCTCGCCGCCTCGGCAGTCAGTTCCGGCAAGGCCTTCACCACGCGGACAGCGCCAAAGACCAGTCCCGCCACAAAAATCACAAACGGGATCAGCAGACAAATTACCAGATTCAGAGGCCGCTTCATCTTTTACTCCGCCTCCCGTTTGTAGACAATTTTCCCCTCCAACAGAGACTGCCCATCAACGGATTGCAGCAGCACATATCCATCCACCGTATCGGCATCGGTCAGCTCATGACTCACCACCAGCTCATTGCCGGAATTTCCCAGGGGAGCTCTCATCTCGATCTTTTTACCAACCACAGAAACTTCCATCCTTACAGGATTCTCCATGCCGGTATGATGATAATCACACTCAAACAGATCAGTTGATTCGTTAAAGGAAAACACCCAGCGGAAGTCCTGCTCCTGACCATTCATGTTGCGGCTGCCCTCAATCACAAAAGTTCCGTCCTCTGTGATCTTGCTTTCCAATTCCTCTGAAACCGGAACCGTGTTGCCGTCGGCTGCAACCAGGTCACCTTTGCTTTTCCACTTCCCGATTGCCTGAGAGAAATACTCGTGCTCTGAAAAAGGTTTCTGCGCGAAAGCGGTGGACGACAGCAACGCGCTGAAAAGCAGCAAGGAAAGGGATTTCATTCCTCAGTGTGGCAGACAAGGCCTACCTACATCAAGAAAATTCAAATCACACCGGCGGACTGCAGCGCCTTTTCGACTTCAGCCAGAAAGGCTTGCTTGGCCGTTTCCATTGGTCCCTTAATCCGGGTGCCGGCCGCCAAGGTATGGCCGCCACCACCGAACTTCGCGCAGATTTCGCCAACACTGACCTCATTCTGTTTAGACCGGGAGCTGACTCGAATTTTCCCATCGGGCAATTCTTCGAAAAAGATTGCCACAATGACCGAATCAATCGCTCGAATGGTGTCGATGATTCCCTCGGTATCACCCAGTTGCAGTCCCAGCTCTTTGGTCACACTCAGCGGCAGCGTGACACTGGCGCAACGCGAGTCGAAGTCGATCTGCATATCCTGCAGGAGCCGACGCAAGGCAAGCACCCGCCGCTGTGGATAGCTCTCATACAGCAACTGATTGAGCCGCCCGACTTCCGCACCGGCCTCAACCAATTGCGCGACGATTCGATAAGTCCGGGCCGTCGTATTCGGGTAGCGAAAACTTCCGGTATCGGTCGAGATCGCGGCATACAGATTATCGGCAATCTCGCGAGTGATCTCCCATCCCAACTCCTGCGCGATTTCACAGACGATTTCGCCGGTCGCCGGGGAATCAGAATCAATGTAATTGATCGATCCAAAAGCTGTGTTGCTCACATGATGGTCGATATTCACAATGAACGGTAACTCACCACCATTTCCCTGGCGGACTGCAGCCCATACCGATTCATGAATCCGGTCAACTCCAGCGGCATCACAAACGACCAGCAAATCGGCTGCCGTTTCTGCATCCTTCGGCTGCTGGATTTCCTCGCTTCCGGGAAGAAACTGTAGCGACTCCGGCACCTCATCGTTGTTCACCACAACAACCTTTTTACCCACAGAACTGAGCAACTGCCCCAGCGCAACCGACGAGCCGATCGCATCGCCATCCGGGCGGTCGTGAGAAATGACTAAAATGCGCTCCGCCTCGTCAATCTTCCCGCTGATCACCGCAATTACCGCCTTTTTGTCCATGACCTAACAGGGTATGGTGCTCGACCTAACAGGGTTAGGTCACTGACCCAACAGGGTTAACCCGGATTTTCATCCAGATCTTCGGGCACTTCGATTTCATCAAGGATGTTCACCAGTCGAACTCCACGTTCCACGGAGTTATCCTCCAAAAAAGTCAGTTGGGGCGAGTATTTAAGAGTCACTCGTTTGAAGACCTGGGTCTGAATCATTCCCCGGCGCTTGTTCAGCTCTTCGAGGACTTTCTCCTTCTGCTGCTCTTCCCCGATAATGCCGACAAACACATTTGCGCTGCGCAGGTTGGGAGCCACATCCACGGCATGGACGGTAACCAACGCTTCCCGAAACTCAAAATTTCGCTCGATACAGCTGCCGATCTCCCGCTTCAGGAGTTCGCCTACTCTGGCCATCCGCTCACTCATACCCCGCTCTCCTCTCCAATGGAATTACAGCTCTAAATCAAGTTTCTCCAGCTCGTAACACTCGATGACGTCGTCCTTTAAGTAGTCGTTGAACTTGCCCAGCTTCACACCACACTCGAGGCCGTTTTTCACTTCCTTCACATCGTCTTTGAAACGACGGAGAGTGGAAAATCCGCCATCATAAACTGGCACACCATCCCGAATCACACGGGCACGGGCAGTCCGGGCCAGGCGACCATCAGTGACCATACAGCCACCCACTTTTCCAGAGGACAGCTTGAACACTTCCAGCACCTTGGCATGGCCAATGATATTCTCGCGAGTCTCCGGGTCGAGCTCACCGATCATCGCTTCTTTGACCTGATCGAGCAGCTCGTAAATCACGGAGAACAGCTTCACCTGCACGCCCTCGCGCTTGATCAAAGCCTGAGCTTTGCTTTCCACCTTGGTGTTAAAGCCGATCAAAATCGCATCGGAAGCTGTTGCCAGCAAGCCATCGGCCTCCGTCACAGGGCCCACCCCTTTACGGATGATTTCCAGACTGATCTTGGCACTCTCAATTTCACTGAGAGAATTTTCAATCGCCTGCAGTGAGCCCTGAACGTCCGCTTTGACGATCAGCTTGAGAACCTTTTTATTGCCTTCCTCAATGTTGGCAAAAAGCGTTTCCAATGCTGACTTCGATTCCTCTTTTTGAGGAGAAAGCTGCTCACGTCGCTCCTGATCCAAACGCTCGGAACTGAGCTTCTTGGCCTTCCTTTCGGAATCCATTTCGATCAGCTCATCACCCACATTCGGGACACCGGAAAATCCGACGATCTCCACTGGCGTAGCCGGACCGGCAGTTTTCAGGCGCTCACCCAGATCATTGATCAAAGCTTTTGCCTTACCATACTGATTCCCGCAAATGAAGGCAGTGCCCACATTCATCGTGCCACTTTGCACGATGCCGATCGCGGAAGGCCCCTTACCGGCTTCTGATCGGGCTTCAATAATCGTAGCCCGGGCCGGTCCATCGGAGTTTGCCTTCAGCTCCATGATTTCCGCCTGAAGCAAAATCGTTTCGAACAGGTCATCCAGACCGGTTCCTTCTTTCGCCGAAACTTCCACACACAGAGTGCTACCGCCCCAGTCTTCCGGCGACAGGTCATTTTCCTGCAGCTGACCTTTGACCTTGTTCACATCAGCGCGATCCAGATCGACCTTGTTGATGGCAACAATGATTGAAACATCAGCGGCGCGACAGTGATCGATCGCCTCATAGGTAGTTGGCATCAGACCATCGTCTGCTGCAACTACGAGAACCACAATGTCGGTCACATTTGCACCGCGAGCCCGCATTTCGGAAAACGCAGCGTGGCCCGGAGTATCGATAAAAGTGACGGCCTTGCCGTTTTTCTCCACCTGATAAGCCCCAACGTGCTGGGTAATCCCACCGGCCTCACCGTTCACAACGCGCGATCCGCGGAAAGAATCAAGAAGAGAGGTTTTTCCATGGTCCACATGGCCCATGAAAGTAACCACCGGCGGACGGTCCTGGAGCTTATCTTCTTCGACCTCCTCTTCCTCCACCTCTTC
>JAHDCN010000088.1:7036-10306 GCA_020629815.1 Verrucomicrobiota bacterium | reverse complement strand
CCGGAAATGATGGTGGTCCGAGCCGGCGCACAGACTGGTGCTGTCGAGCTGGCCCGAAGATAGCGCAGCCCCTTTTTTGCCAATTTGTCCAGATGCGGAGTGGTCGCGTAATCATCACCATAACAGCCCAGATGTGGGCCGTTGTCTTCGGATGAGATCCACAGGATATTCGGACGATCTGCTGCCGCTACCAGCACGGGTAGGAAAAGAGCAAAGAGGTAAATTACGCGCTTCATATAGATTCCCCAAGGTGTCTGACGGCAGCACCAGAATCAATGAAAAACGAATCACGGATTCCAGCTTACAAAGCCTCCTGTTAGCAGTCGCAATCAGTTGGTTTAGAAAAAATCCGTTACTTGTCTCAGGAAAACGGCTGTGTATCGTTCCGGTAGTATGAAGAAAACCATTTCTCTCCTCGCCCTGGCTGCTATTGCGATCTCTGCCTCCTTTTCTATCGGACAGGATGAACAGAAGGATTCGATCAAAGTCAGTGAGTTTACTTTCAAGTTTGCCAAGCCCTGGATTCGCCAGCAGGTGTCCAGCCCGATGCGTGCGGGTCAGTTTACGTATGATCACGAGGATGAAGAGCTGAAAGATGTTGATCTGATTTTGTACTACTTCGGACAAGGTCAGGGCGGCGGTATTCAGGCGAATATTGATCGTTGGGTCGGACAGTTCGAAGGAACTCCGGACAGCAAGCAGGAAGTCAAAAAGCACGGCGACCGTGAGGTGACTTATCTGGTAGCTAAGGGCACTTACCTTGACGGTCCTCCTTTCGGCGGCAACAAGACTCCGCGTCCGGATTACACCATGTTGGCAGCCATCTTGCCGAGCGAGCAGGGCGCTGTTTTCCTGAAGCTGACAGGCCCAAGTAAATCCGTAGAAGCGATGCAGGAAGCTTTCGACGCTTTCGCTGCCAGCGCTTTCGAGGAGTAGGACCTTGCGTTTTACACAGGAGGAACGGGAAAACTATTCGTCTGTTTTCCCTTCCTCTTGATCAATCTCCCCTTTCAAAATCCGCATCATTTCCCGCATAGCCGGGGTAATCGCCTTGGTGCGGCGGCGGACGATCCCTAGCGGACGCCAGACAAACTTTCCATCGATCGGCACCTGAATGAGCGTGCCGGACTCGACCTCCGGGCGAACACTTTCACTCGGCACGATGGAAATGGCATTCTCGATAGTGACGCCTCGCTTCACGGTCTCGATGTTGTCGAACTCGACGACTTCTTTCACCTGGATGCCGGCCTGATCGAACATTTTATCGATCGCTTTCCTAGTCGGCAAATCCGGTTCAAAGGAAATGAACCGCTGACCATCGATACTCTTTAGATTGAGCGATTTGCGTTTTGCTAACTTGTGACCGGGGGGACAAATGACGACCAGCCGATCTTTCCAGGCCGGTTCAATTTCCACTCCTTTGCGTTCCTTCGGGTAGGCAACCAAACCGAGATCTGCTTTGTTTTCCAACACATCGGAATACACCTGATTCGACCGACGGTAGTGCACCTGCAAATCGACATCGGGAAACTCGATCCGGAACTTATCCGAATAGGGCGGCAGCTCGTGAAAGCCGATGCTGTAGACGGTGGCGATTGCCAACTCGCCTGCAACGACGTTACGCATTGCTTCGAGGCGGGACTCGATCCCCCGGAACTCTTCCAGAATATTCTGCGCAGCCCGAAGAAAAACCTCTCCCTCTGGTGTGACGGCAAAATTCCGGCGCCCCCGCTCGACCAACGTGACACCAAACTTCTCCTCAAGCGCACGCATTTGCTGGCTCACGGCACTTTGCGTGATGCCGTTGCGCTCGGCAGCTTCGGAAAAACTGGTGGTTTCGACAAGGTCGCAAAACACCTGAAAGGTTTCGATGTTCATCTGGCAAGGTAATCAGATACGGAACGTATTCCGGTTGCAAGAGGAAAGGGACGTGTCTTCTTGTCTTATCCGAAGAGTTTTATGAAAAATTGGTTTCTATTGGTCCTTTCTGTTTTCGTCTTCAGTGGAATCAGCACTGCGCAGGAATGGAATCGATTTCGAGGACCAAATGGAACCGGAAAAGGCGATATCAGTGGGCTGCCCCCTCAGATCAATAAGACCGACTACGACTGGAGAGTGAAACTGAATGGCATTGGACATTCCTCCCCGGTTCTCTGGGGCGATAAATTGTTCCTGACCATCTACGATCCCAAAAAGGAGGAGCGCCGCCTCGAATGCTACCAGAGCAAGTCCGGCAAGCTTCTCTGGCAGTGGAACGTCCCGGTCGATGCGCACAATTTACACAAATACAACAACTTCGCCGCAGCCACGCCGACTGCAGACAAGGATCATGTCTATCTGGTCTGGGGTAACGGCGAGAAGACCCAAGCCACTGCAATCAATCACAAAGGTAAGGAAGTATGGCAACGTGAGTGGCCGGCATTTTCCTCAGATCATGGTAATGCCACCTCACCGGTTTTGATCGGAGGCAATTTGGTTTTTCATACCGACTCTGTGCAGGAAAAGACCAGTCGAGTGGTTGCCTTGAATACTGCCGATGGAGAAACAGTCTGGGAAGTCGAGCGCGTGACTTCGGCTGACGAAAAGGTAAAGCATGTCACTGCCTATAACACTCCGGTGTCAGTAAAGTCGGGAGATAAGGAAACCGTCGTTGCCCTGCAAACTAATGATGGTTGGAAAGGAATCGATCCGGAGGATGGGAAAATTCACTGGGCATTTCCCGGCGACTACACGATGCGGACAGTAGGTTCGATTGCGCAGGAAGGAGATATTTTGTTCGCGACTTTTGGTTCCGGAGGCGGTGGCAAAGATGCTACAGCTCTGCGGATAAACGATACGAAAAAACCGGAGGTTTTATATGAGCTCGGAATCAAAGACGGCCTCGGATATGTGCCGACGCCACTGATCCATAAGGGTCGTTTGTTTCTCTGGGGCGATGGCGGAATTCTCACCTGCCGGGATGCGGAGACGGGCGAAGAGATTTACCAGGAGCGTGTGAATGGAAACTTCTTCAGCTCCCCTATTCTCGCTGATGGAAAGATTTACTGCGCGAGCCGGGATGGCGAGATCGTTTGTGTCGCGGCGGAAGGCCCCTTTCAGATTCTCGGTCGTTCCCGGCTGGAGAGTGGAGTCAATGCCACCCCTGCCGTCGCTAACAATCGCCTGTTTGTGAGGACTGATACGCACCTTTTTTCGGTAAAAGGGAAGTGACGTTTCCAGGAGCCCCGGAGTCCTACGTGATTGTATGGAAGTGGTTTCTCAAATTCCAAA
>JAHDCN010000088.1:0-6936 GCA_020629815.1 Verrucomicrobiota bacterium | reverse complement strand
CCAGGAGCCCCGGAGTCCTACGTGATTGTATGGAAGTGGTTTCTCAAATTCCAAAACTGCGCGCATGGAACAATAATCACCGGTCAAGATCGCGTGCGCTCGTTCCTACGATGGGCGCTTTGCATCGCGGCCACACCAGCCTGTTTGATATCGCACGTGAGAGCGCCGGACCGGATGGCGACGTAGTAGCGACTATTTTCGTTAACCCGACGCAATTCGGACCAAACGAAGACTTCGACGCCTACCCACGCCAAATGAAGCAGGATCTGGATAAGTGCGAAGCGCACGGTGTCGATCTGGTTTTCACACCGGAAGCGGCATCGATGTATGAGGGCGATGCGTCTATTTCTATTCATGAAGATGCGGTGTCCAGCTCTCTCTGCGGATCCAGTCGGCCCGGACATTTTGACGGCGTGTGCACGGTGGTGGCCAAGTTGTTTAACCTGACGCAGCCTGATGCCGCTGTATTCGGCGAAAAGGATTTCCAGCAACTGGCTGTGATTCGCCGCATGGTTCGAGACCTCGATTTTCCGATTAAAATCATTCCCGGACCGACAGTCCGGGAGGAGGATGGGCTTGCCCTCAGCTCGCGGAATGCCTATCTCACACCGGCGGAACGCGAGCAGGCACCTATTATTCGGAAAGCACTACTCGCCGCAATTTCAGGGATTGCAGATGGAGGATTCGGCACCGTCGAAGAAGCGCTTCTTTTCGCCCGGCAAACGATTGAGATGGCCTCGCTGGCAGAGATTGATTATCTCGAAGCGTTTCATCACACTTCCTTGATCCCACTTTCCGGACCGGTTGAAGAAAAAGCGGAAGTTCGAATCGCCACGGCGGTATTTTTCGGCAAAACGCGACTGATCGATAATATTGGAATCAGCTGAAATTTTCTCAAATCGGCTCGTCCAACAGGAATCCAACTCTCCTGAAAATGAAGCCTTACTTCCTGTTGCCAAATCGCCATTCCCATCAACGTTTCCCTATGAAATGGAAGGTGCTGATTCCCCTCTTGTCAGCGTTTTTGATTCCTGCTGCCGTGTTGGCTCAGGATGAAGAGACCGAGCCCGCGCCCGCGGAGTCAATACCCGTGCCCCAGTCTCTGAAACTCGAAGACGAAGAACTCGATATTGTGGACGAACTGATTGTCCCCATTCCTCTGGAAATCTTCAATTCTTTGAGCCAGATCGGTGTTACCAACTGGGACGGCAGAACCGAATTTCGCAGCGTAACCCTGAACACCAACCGGGCACGCACCGCTCTGATTTTCGGCCACATTGTCTCGACCGGGTTTATCGCAGTGCAGGAGCGAGACAAAGGCGATGTCCGCAGAACGGGTTTAGCCGTTATGAAAGTAGCAAAGGCACTGGGAGTGGGCGCTTCTGTCGAGAAACACGCCACTTCGATCGAAACCGCTGCCTACAGCAACCGCTGGAAAGATGTTCGGTCAGAGCTGGACCGGGTTCGACAAACCGTACTCGATAAGATGGAGGAACTGCGGGACGATGATCTCTCCACTCTGGTTAGCCTCGGTGGTTGGCTTGGCGGCACAGAGACCTTGTCCGAGATTCTCAGTGAAACCTATTCCAAGGACGGATCCGACCTATTGAACCAACCGGGCTTGGTTCGCCAGCTACGTATCCGCTTTGAAAACCTCCCTGAGACTTCAAAGAATGGCTCCTTCTTTCTGGAGATCGAAAAGACTCTGTCCGGACTCGAGGAGCTTATGCAAACCGATGACGCCGGAATGATCAGTCTCGAAAATGTGAAGGAAATTTATACTCAAACCACCGGACTGGTGGATGCTATTTATGCGGAATAATACGTTCATTACCTTTTTGTTTTTACTGATCCTGATTGCAGTCAGGACAGGTAGCGCGAGTGATGCTTCCACTTTCAACGAAACAAAGGTGCTGGCACAGAACGAGGCGATTCTCGATCTGTCCGGAAACGAGGCTTTTGTGCTGCGACAGTCCTGGTGGCGTGGCATGCTCGACCCTGGAAAAGCGAAGATCATTCAGGTGCAGCTCTTCAAGAGAAACGAATACCGCTTTTGGTATGCCGTCCCCGACCGCCAGGCTGATATCGCGATCCATGTCTATGACAGCGACGGGAATTTTGTGAAATCACTGAAACGTGATCTGGACAGGAAGAACGTAGTCGCCACGACGATAAAACCCGAGAAAACCGGGCTCTACTTTCTCCGTATTTCCCTTTCCGCAGAAGTCGAAACGCCGCAAGACTGGGCCGTAATTTACGCCTATCGCTAAGAAAACTTACCCCACTTCGGAACATGCCCGAAGACGAAAATACGCAACAAAGCTCCAGCCCCTGGAACAAAGTGTTCTGGCTGTTTGTGATCCTGATTGCAGCTGCCTTGATTGTGTATGGCTCATTCATTTGGATTGCGAAACACAGCATCGACTCGGGCAAGCAGACCATCACTGATATCGTCACAGCTTTTAAACCGGATGAGGTGGTCGAAACCTTCATTGAATTCCGTGAGATGGAATCAAAGGCTACTCGTGGCAACATTTTAGAAGTTTCCACCGCCACTGCGACCGAGAAATTCACTCGCAAGACATCTCTCGAAATGTTCGGCAAGAAAATGCCTCTGGGCACAACCGTTTCTGAAATCTCAGTTCCAGCCACCTACCGCTATCACATCGATCTGCTCGGCGAGTGGTTCCTCACCACCGATGACAACCGTCTGCTGGTGTTGGCTCCGCCGGTAAACCCGAGTCTGCCGGTCGCTTTTGATACCGGGAAGATGGAGAAGAAAACCGAAGCAGGATGGGCCCGCTGGGACGCAGAGGAAAACTTGGCGGAACTGGAGAAAACCGTAACCGCCGGACTGGGGAGTAGAGCAAAATCAGAAAAGGCCCTCGCGAAAGTTCGGGAAGATTCCCGGGTGGCTGTAGCCAAGTTTGTCAAAACCTGGTTGATGACCCGGGAAGGTTGGGGGCCGGAAAAGTTCGAAGAAATTGTGGTCCGCTTTTCCGATGAAAAACGCGAGGAAAGCCTCAGCAATCAAGTTGCCACCTTACGCATTGCACGTGAACTGGAAACACCTGGAACCCAACAAAAGCTGGAGCCGAGCTCGGACTGAAAAAGCCTGGATATTAGACCATTCTACCGGTGAAAATGGTAGAATAGCAGGGCGCTCACCCATCGTCATCTCGATGGAGCTTGCGAGGGAGAGATCTCGCGCAGGTCGAATGCCTGTCATCTGCCAGAAAGTCGACATCGAAGCCTTCGACTTCGCCTTTACCTACAGTGAAAGCCATACGCGAGATTTCTCCTCGTGCCTCGTCGAAATGACGATGCCTGGGGTGCGGGCACTCCTGCCCGCTGTATTTCGTCTGCAAGCGAAAAACAAAGCAGTTGGGCCAATCTGCCCGCTTCTGCCAATACCTGCGTAGCGCTGAATTCCCGGCCAAAAAAAGCCCCCTTCTACCGATTTCACCGGTGAGATGGTCTTTACTCGACTGAGTCAGCGCTGGCTTTTGGAGAATCTCCCTCTGGCGTCTGATCCTCTTCTTCCGTGTCCGTGGGTAAGTCCGTCTCCACTTCCCCTGCCGCAATGCGATCACGCAACTCGCGGACTTTGACAATACTGTCGGATGAAGAGCCTACTTCGGGAGAATTTGTAGCAAACGGGTTATTCGATCCCCAGGTCTTCCAGGGACCGTCCGGCACCTCATCCAGATCAACAAAACGCCAATCGCAAATCGCGCGGGTACTGAATCCCAGATAATCTTTCACCGCCGGAGAAACATCAAGGCCGGCCCCACCGTTTCCTTTTGTGCGGGGACGAGCGTCCCCAAAAACATATTCATAGTTATCGGTCTCGAAGGGGCCAACGTCTTCCCACTGAGCATAGCAAACCTGATCGCCTTTGCGGATCGCAATCCAGCGTCCCTTCAAGACGGTTCTTCCTGAGCGATAAAATTTCTTTTTGAACCATGGAATCATTGCTCTCGCAGAGGCCTTCGTCCCGGTTCGGGTAATGTCGTTGTAGGGCAGCGCAAAGTAGAACGGATTCTGCCGGGGAATGAAATCTTTTGGTCGATAGCCATCGCGTCCGGATACCTTCGGGGTGTCGAAGCCGCCATAGTTTGCTGTCCAGTTCATATCCCAGGCGCTGACGGTATTAGGCGTCGGATTATTTCGAGTCGGTGTCTCCCCTACCCAAAAAACGGTCGTCACAATATTCCGCTTCCAAGGAAAACGGGTATAAGTCGTTCTCGGACGAGTCGGAGCAAACACACGCGGCAAGGAGGAGGACGGACGGGCTACAGGCAAAGCCCCCGGCACCAGATGCTGCGAACCGGTAGAAATTAGAGGAAGCTCTTTCGAATCACTTTCCTCCGTGCCGACCAGCGCCTCGGCCAGTCTTGTTCCGCTCACCGCAGCCTGCATATTCTGCGCTGCGACCATTCCGGCGGAGCTACAAATGAACACAGCAGCTGCACCTAACAGCAAAAGATAAACGTGAAGAGAGGTCGTTTTCACCGGGAAAAACAGAGTTAGCAGTCAAAAATCAAGTCGGTCCCAATAATAGTATCCAACAAAAGGAAAAAATCACAATTTTTTTAAATTACCAGAATTTATTTAATAAAGGTTAATAAATGGTCCTTGCGCGAAAAGACTTTTCTAAAAAAACAAAAATTCCAAGCAGGTCACCGTCCTCATTCTAACCTTAGTTACGAACAAGAGACCCCCATTCTTATTGTAAAAGTCACCTATTTCGCTTACCCGAACTTTTTCAGAACCGTATCCTTGCGCCAGTTCTGATCATCTTTATCGGGATAATCCAAGGTGTAATGAGCCCCCCGGCTCTCTTTCCTCCGCGCGGCGGAATCTACAATCAAAGTAGCCACTTCGACCAGATTCCGCAGTTCCAGCAGGTCACTGGTCACTTTGAAATTCCAATAGAACTCCTGCACTTCGTTGCGCAAATTCTGCAAACGGGTGGCGGCACGCTGCAGTCGTTTACTCGTTCGCACGATCGAAACGTAGTCCCACATCAGACGTCGGATTTCATCCCAGTTGTGATAAATCACCACAAGTTCGTCGACATCCGAAACATCACCACTTTCCCATTCAGGAAGCGTGATCTTTTCCGTTTTGGCACCTGGTGGGTTTGTTTCCAAACAATCTTTCAAAGCCCGGTCAGAGACCACGACTCCTTCGAGAAGAGAATTACTCGCCAGTCGGTTGGCACCGTGAAGCCCGGTGCAGGCGACTTCTCCCACGGCCCATAAACCGTCTAACGAAGTTTGACCATTCACATCTGTAGAAACCCCTCCACATTGATAGTGCGCGGCCGGAACCACAGGGATTCTGTCTTTGGTAATGTCGATACCAACCGTCAGGCAGGTTTCATAGATATTGGGAAAGCGGGATGATACGAAGTCGGCTGGCTTGTGAGTAATGTCGAGGTAAACACAGGGGCCACCGGTTCGCTTGATCTCGCGGTCAATTGCCCGGGCAACGATATCGCGCGGAGCCAACGAACCCCGCTCATCGTATTCCTTCATGAAGGCCCGGCCGTTTTTATCAAACAGCTCAGCCCCCTCCCCTCGCATCGCTTCAGTGATCAGAAAAGACTTCAGATCGTGGTGATACAAACAGGTCGGATGAAACTGAACAAATTCCATGTTCGCGACTTCACATCCTGCCCGATGCGCCATTGCCACACCGTCGCCGGAAGCCACATGAGGATTCGTCGTATACAGATACACCCGCCCACTCCCTCCGGTGCAAAGAATGACACGATCAGATCGAAATGTAATTACCTCACCTGAGTTTTCATCCAATGCATACAAGCCGACGCACCGCGGTTCGGAGGCATAACCAAGCTTGGTAGTGGTGATCAGATCGATCGCATAGTGATGTTCAAACAGGTCAATATTCTCAGCATCCTGAATCGCAGCCAGCAAGTTGTCTTCGATCTCTTTGCCCGTTGTATCCTTGTGATGCAAAACCCGCCGCCGGGTATGCCCACCTTCACGGCCCAGAGCAATCTTCTCTTCGCCGGAATCATCTTTCTTCTTATCAAATTCCACTCCCCAATCGATCAGCTCGTTAATCGCCCGCGGACCTTCACTGACAATCGTTCGCACCACGTCTTCCGGGCACAGACCCGCTCCCGCATCCAGTGTGTCTTCCACATGGAGATCAAAAGAATCATCCTCAAAATCCCACACACAGGAAATCCCCCCCTGCGCCCATGATGTGTTCGAGTCGACAGCATTGTCCTTCGTGATAATGCCAACCGAGCCATACTGTGATGCCCGCAAGGCGAAGCTCAACCCGGCAATACCACTGCCGATGACGATAAAATCGTAGGTTTTCATGAAAGGGAGGGCAGAGGGCAAACGCTCACTCAAAGCCGCAGAAACCTAACGCTCGCGAGATTTAGAAGCAAATCCTTAGCTCTGAGTTTTGATTGCCCCTACGCCAATATCTCCTTAACGATGTGACCGTGCACATCGGTTAAGCGGAAGTCCCGGCCCTGGAAACGGTAGGTCAGCTGCTCGTGATCGAAGCCGAGTAGGTGCAGGATAGTCGCATGCAAATCATGCACATGAACTTTGCCGTCAACCACGCCGAAGCCAAGTTCGTCGGTCTCCCCGTGGATGTAACCCTTTTTCACCCCGCCACCGGCCATCCACATGGTGAAGGCATCGATGTGGTGATCCCGGCCCACTGTCTTGCGCACTTCGCCCATCGGCGTGCGACCAAACTCACCGCCCCAAATCACCAGAGTGTCGTCGAGCAAACCTCTTTCTTTTAGATCGAGAATCAATGCGGCCGATGCCTGGTCCACATCCTGGCAGACCTTCTCAAAGTCATTGTTCAGGTTCTCGCCGGGGCCGCCGTGGGAATCCCAGTTGGTGTGATACAGCTGCACAAAACGACAGCCCCGCT
>JAHDCN010000087.1 GCA_020629815.1 Verrucomicrobiota bacterium | reverse complement strand
GTCCAGACGAGCAACTCTACCTGGTGGAAGAACAGGTCTACAATCAGGACGGCACTTGGCCGGAAATCTCCCAGTGGTTCTGGCAGGCCAGTTTGAAAAAGACAACCGGTCCTTGGTGGGCAGTGACCGTGATTCGGCCTATCTGACAAGAAGTGACTCACTCAAAATGAGCCTTCTCGGTCGCTCTCGCAGTGAGAACATGAAAGTCGAGATCTACATGAGAGCGTTCTTTTTCCAACCTGACGGAAAGTGGGTCGGACAAGCCTGATGCCCGGAACCTCCAGAAATAATTTTCCGTCCGGATTCCAGTGGGCTCGAATGGGTTCTTCAGCTGAACCTTTATCGACGGGTCAAAGGGAAAGGAGCGAAACTCTACACCGTTCCCCTGCAGCTGGTTTCTGGAAAGAGCCCGATCTGAAACAGTGATCCCATCAGGTCTAAAGGAAAGGTAATGATCTCTTCGGTACAAGACAGCCAGTCGATTGGCCTGAAGTGCTGCTTTCTTTACTTCACCTGATGCCTGTTTCAGTATTCTCTCGGTCTGCCCCTCTATTACCCCAAAGGCAAGCATTCCGCCAAAGAGCGCAATAATCACCAGGACGATGATCATTTCCAGCAGGCTGAATCCTGCTTGAGCGTGCCGCGGTCTACCAGTTGCCGATGTCGTCATCGGTACCATCCTTTTTGTCGATGCCGATTGACCAAATATCGAACTCACTCGGATTGCGAACACCCGGATAACGATACTGGTAGGGATTCCCCCAGGGATCCATCAGTGCCTCTTGCTTCATTGACTGCGACCAACTACTTGGCTGAGGACCATCACTTGGACGCACGACCAGTGCACGTAGTCCCTGTTCTGTAGTAGGGAAAAGACCGCCATTCGTTTTGTAGCGAATCAGGTTTCCCCGCATCGCACTAATGTCCCCTTTCACTTTCACTTTCTCAGCGTCCGGCAGGACGTTTCTGGTGAGGAAAATCCCCATCCCCGCCAGCATTGCAATGATCGCCAACACGAGAAGCATTTCCATCAGGGTAAAGGCCCGGTTCTGACTTTGGATCCTCTGAATCTTCATTCTGTTTTCAAGCTAATGGATTTACATACCCTGTAAAGCAGAAGTGGTTTGGTTGATCAGAGAGATCATCGTCATTGCCATGATCGCAACGACGATCGCCATCACGAGAAGGATAACCGGTTGGATAAATGCGTTGATCCTTTCGATACTATAGCTGAATTCGCGGTCCAGTCGGGCACCTGCCTTAGAGAGTGAACCGGCCAAATTGCCAGTTTGATCGCCGATTCGCACCATATCCACCAAACCCGATTCAAAAACCCCGGCTTTTTTCATTCCTGTATGCAAACGAGTGCCTTCGGTATTTTCTTCCCGCAGCTCGCCCAGCTTTTCACGGATATAGATATTTCCGGATGTATTTTCCACCAATGCCAATGCTTTTGCCAAGGGCAGCCCATTTTGCAAAAGATTGGCCAACGTTTCCGAAAACTGAACATTGAATCGAGTGGTAAGCAGGTTTCCCAACAAAGGAATTTGCAGCTTCCACTCATCCCAACGGCGTTGGTTTCCGGGGCGTTGCAACATCCACTGCCCAAGGAAAATTGAGACAACTAGCAATACAATAATGGGCAACCAATAGCTTTGCAGAAAGTTACCCAGGTTGATGACAAATTTCGCAATTGCCGGCAAATCCCCTCCACTGGCGGTAACGAATTGCTCCAGTCGAGGCACCAGGTAAAACAAAAAGATACCTGACACCAACAAGCCGAAAAATAACAAAAAAGCTGGATATATCAGCGCTACGATCAGGCGGTTTTTTAACTCAGCAATGGTTCGCAAGTAGGCTACCTGACGCTGCAATATTTGCCCGAGCCCTCCGGACACCTCTCCGGCTGCAACCAGGTTGCAATACAAATCACTGAAAGCTGGTGATGACTTCTTCAAGGCCATAGCCAACTTGGTCCCTTGCTTCACCTCATCCCGGCAGAGAGCAGCGACTTCGCCCACCTTATCTGCACTACTTCGACCTGCGATAGAGTGAAGAGCCTGTAGCAAAGGCACATCCGCGCCAAGCAAATCACTTAATTCTTCGGTGAAAAAGATTACCTGCTTTGGTGACAGAGAAATTCCCTCTTTTGACGATTGGGAACTCCCGGTGGAAACCGTCTTTTTCTTTTCTACCTTCTTCCGTTCGCGACCTTTTGCACTTTTACCGGCGATGGCTTTCACACTCACCGCCTGCCAGCCGGACTGTGAGATCATGCTGATCACTTCCGCTTTGCTACTTGCTTCCCGTGTGCCTTCGACTACCGAGCTGTCTGGCTTAAGCGCTTTGTAGGAGTAGGACGGCATATTTATCCACCTCCTGTTGCCTTCAAAACTTCATCCACTGAGGTAACGCCCTGACGAACTTTGGCCCAGCCGTAGTCCTTCATATCTAAGAAGCCATCTTTCTCAGCCTGAGCTACCAGCTGGGTCTTCGTGCCGTTAGCAGCCAACAATTGCTGCACACCATCGGTGACCTGAAACAACTCATAAATCGCAGTTCGCCCCCTGTATCCACTGTTTCCACAGGCTTCGCAGCCTTTCTCAGAGGCATCGTAGATTTCCACCATTTCGTCTTCAGGAAATCCCATATCCCGAAGATTCTGAATGGAATAATCTGCCGGGACTCTGCATTCTGCACATAGCCGACGAACCAGACGTTGGGCGATAAAGGCTCGAACCGCGGAAGATATGAGAAAGGGTTGGACCCCTAAATCCATCAACCGGATGATTCCTCCCACCGCATCGTTGGTGTGAAGAGTGCTGAAAACAAGGTGCCCGGTCAGAGCTGCCTGAACTGCAATTTCCGCTGTCTCCAGATCACGAATCTCCCCAACCATCACAACATTCGGGTCGCCTCGAAGAATACTCCGCAAACCATTGGCGAAAGTGAGATCAATATCCGGCTTAACCGCGATCTGAATCACTCCTTCCAATTTGTTTTCCACCGGATCTTCGATGGTCACAATTTTGGTTTCCGGAAGGTTCAGTTCCTTCAAAAAGGAGAAAAGCGTCGTCGACTTACCACAGCCCGTCGGGCCGGTTACCAGAATAATTCCATTCGGATTCGCCAGCAGAGAGTCCACCGTTGCCTGAAGTCTTGGGGTAAACTCCAACTTTCTCAAATCGAACTGTTCCTGCCCCAGCAAACGCAAACTCATGCTCTCTCCCTCGACGCTGGGAATTGTCGCGACCCGAACATCGATCTGCTTGTTCTCCCATTGCAAACGGGCACTACCATCCTGGGGGCGGCGCTGTTCTGCCACATCCAGGGAAGACATCGTTTTCAGACGAGCAATGATCGCCGATTGGAGCTTCTTGAAATCCGCAGGCACATCAACCTTTCGAAGCGAACCATCAATCCGAAAACGAACTCGCAGATCATCAGGCAGCGGCTCAATGTGGATATCAGTCGCTCTTTCCTGCAAAGCCCGATTCAAAATCTGGGAAACGAATTTCACCACAGAGGCTTCTTCCTCTTCCTCATCAACTGCAGTAACCTCAGCCTTGAGATCAAAATCGTCCTCTTCCCAATCTTTTTTATCGAGCAGGTCGTCAAAGGTCTCGGCCCCAACTCCGTAGAGTTTCAAAAGCGTTGCCTGCACTCGATCCCGGGGAGAAATCAACCACTCGATCGGACAATCGACCTCCCGGCGAACCATGGACCGATCCAGAGTAGATAGCGGGTCGTAGTGAGCCACCGTCAATTTGTTCGGCTTTTCTCCACTTGCCGATTTCTCTACTGAAAGGGGTACCACACCATACTTCACTGCCACTTGCGAACGGCAAACCTGGCGCAGCAGGGCAACATCCGATTCCTCAAACTCCGGCTGCTCGAGATACTTTACTCCGGTAGATTCACTCAGCGCCCTTGCGTATTCGATGGAATCGATTTCCAGATTATCAATGGCCCAGTCAACGATGGAACCACCGTTTTTGTAGTGGTTGCGCAGAGAGTTCTCTGCAGCCGAAGTCAGTACAGAAGAATCCGCCACCGCCCGAAGCGGAAGCAACATCTGCTCAAATCCACCAGCAACCTCCGAAGTGACCATCTAATTTCGTGTGCGGCAGTCTACCAAAGCCCTCTACCGAAACAATCAATTTATCAGCAGAACTGCGAACGCTGCATTGCCTTGCTGACGTTTTTCTCTACTCTGGAAGCGTGAATCACCTAAACCAACAGAACAGCCGATCGAATCGGGGGTTTTCTCTTTTCGAGGTTATTCTGGCAACCGGAGTATTTGCAATTGCTGCGGTCAGTCTGGCGGGTGCACTCAACTCGATCGCACTAACCGCAACCGAGGCGAATGAGACGTCACTGGTCCGCGAACAAATCAGGTCGCTTTTAATCGAGAGCACCAGAGCGGCACGTATTTCTGAAGGGGTACAAAAGACTCCGACTGATCGAACATTCGTATCCTACCGAATCGAAACCAATCGCGTAGATCTGTTAACCCGCGAGGGCAATACCCTTCCCGATCTTTTTGAAGTCACAGTAACTGCATTCCGAGAGATTCCAGGCAAGGAGCCGGTCGAGATTTCGCGTGCATCCACATTGACCAACCCTGCTGTTTTCTGATGGTCTACCAACTGCCCAGAGTCACTCGTAAGGACGCAGGATTCTCATTGATGGAGATTCTTCTCGCGATTATGGCCTTCTCTCTGCTGCTTGGCGGGATCTTCAGTCTGGTATCCGGGACATCACAACTCATGTCCGACCTTTCGGCGAGCCGGGAAAAGATCGCTATGCGGGAGAGGTTCGTGGAGACTCTCCGTCAGGCATTTGAAGGCCTGTCCACCTCCTCCTCTCTCGAATTTGACTACGTCGAGAGAGGCGGCAACTACGATACTTACCTTTCCTTCGTGGAAGCACCTGCGGCATTCAATTTCGGATGGAATTCCCGCGACCGAATCGAGCGAGTCATTATTGGGGCGGAGATTCAACCCAGTGGATTTATCGAATGCTCGGTTTTCTATCTCACAGCAGAGGAATTCATTCGAGCGAAGCAGAATGAGTTCGCCAAGATGGATGACTTTCCCCATTTAGACCTCGTACCAAGAATGCGCCAACTCAGCTGGAAATTCTATGACAGCGATGCTCAGATCTGGGAGCAAACCCGGGGCGGCAACATCCGCTCCTCTTTAACCGAACTGGTCTTCCGAATCGACGGCGACCCGGAAGCCAGTCGTTCCGTTTTTTGGCATCCCGAAATGTAGAAAGATGAAACCTGTTGCCAACCTTTCCAAAGCATCCAGCGCCGCCGCTCTGGTTACGGTGCTTTGGGTCGTGGCAATTCTCAGCATCACGGTTTTTACCACGAGTCAGTTCTTGATGTTTGATCTGTCGACAAACGCGAATCAAACAGCCTGGTTCAAAGCCGAACAGTTGGCCGATCGCGGCCTGGCAATCGCTTCTTATCCGGATATCCCCTGGCAGGATCCATTGCTACGAAAGGAGGTCGACGGAGAAGGCTCATACGAAGCTCGAATTTCCAGCGAAGGCGCACTGGTGAATTTGAACTTTTTTCTCGAGAAGCCAGATCGGCGCATTGTGTTGGAGGAACTGTTTTACCAATGGGGACTGCGGAGCGAACAAGCCGTTCAGGTTGTCGATTCTCTGATTGACTGGGTCGATGAAGACAGCAACCGAACAGGGAATGGTGCGGAGCAGGCCGAATACCTCAGTATGAACCGGCTCAATCAGCCCTTTAACCGGGAGTTTCAATCACTGGAAGAAGTCGCCTTAGTCCAGGGATTTGAGCTGGTTACCCAAAGCAGACCGGACTGGAGGGATCAGTTTACTCTCCTGAGTTCCGGCCCTATTGATCTGCGATATGCCACAGCAGAGGTGATCTCAGCAGTGTGCCAATGCCCCCTTGAAAACGCGCGTCTCTTTGTGGTTTCCCGCGAAACGGATGATGGCCCCCGTGTAAATTCTGTTGAAGATGCGCTATCTCAGTTAGGAGTGCCTCCCGATATTCTGGAACAAGTTCAGGAACGGATCGCAATCGATGAGTCGACAATGCGGATTTCATCAATCGGAAGGTATGGCTCAATTGCAGTTGAAAGAACTATTACTGTTACCTACACTGGCAACGACGGCACGATCTTACGCTGGCAGACGAAGCCAGTGGACTCATCGGAGCAATGAGACAGAACACAGCAGACTGGGCCCTCCTGCCAACTGAAGCAGGAAAGGGCTGGGTGAATCTATCCAGACAGGACCAAGAGCCTGTTTCTCTGGATCGACCTCCGTCGCGTGCCCTCTATGCTATTCCTACTTACCATCTGGTTGCGTCCACAAAGTGGGTAAACAGCACAGATGAATCTCTCATCTCAGACATCGTTTCTACCGAAGCCGAGTCACTCGGCAGTGATGAAGAACGACCGGGTTATCTAACCGACTGGTCGGTAATCGATCAATCCGGCAGCCAATCCCTCGTGCAAACCGTATCGATCCCCTGGGAACTGCCGAATACGGACCAAAAGAGCGCGAAGTGGGCAGGATTTGTCCCCTTGTTTGACTTACTGCCTCCACCGCCGGATTCGATTGTTCTCTGGCAGGAAGGCGAACGCTGGACAATGGGATTCAGCCAGCGGGATAAATGGGTCAACGTGCAAAATTTGGGAGCCTCTTCTTCATTAACGGATCTCGTACAGGAGGTTCGCCTTGCAACGCTGGAGCTACTCTCCAAGAGCCAAATATCTGCACCACTACAGCTCGTCGTTTGGGAAAGGGAAATTCCCGGATTCCGTCGGGTTTTAGAGGCTGCGTATGACATACCCGTCCACTTTGTTGAGAAACCAAAGTATCTTTCGTCTTCTTCCAGATTCTGGAAATTTTGCCCCGATAATATCGCCACGAAGAGACAGGAGGCCAAAAATAACCGACGTCAGATTTTCACATGGCTAATGGTGATACTATTACTTTGCTGTGTCGGCGCGCTTGGCTATTTGCACCTGCAACATCTCGAAAGCAAGAATGACATTCTCGAAGGGCGTGTAGCCGAAAACCGTGAGGCCGCCGACGCCATCGAACAAACGATTGAGCAATGGAACGCACTGGGGCCTGCGATAGACTCGCGAAGATCGCCATTGGAAGTTTATCACAACTTTTCCTCTCTCCTGCCGGATAAAGGCTTTCGAATTACCTCGTTCGAATTTCTCAACAACCGAACAGCCGTGATTCGTGGGGAGGCCGACTCCACTCCCAGCGCGATCAAAATCAAAGATGCTGTTGCCTCACAGAAATCATTGCAAGACTACGAATGGGATCTCCCCCAACCAACTCCCAAAGGCGATGTCAGTAGTTTTTTTGCTCAGGGAACCTATCGCTACGGAATTCCGGAAATTTCGAAATGAGCCAGCGGGAGAGAAGATTGTTTACCCTCGTAATCGCAATAGCGGTAATCGGTGCTGCTTTTGTTGGCTGGAATCTTTACAACAATAAAAAAAATGAACTGCAGACCAGACATTCTGAGCTTCAGGATGACTGGATTCGGATCGAAGCACTTCTGGAAAAGAAAGAACTTTGGCAAACCCGGGCAGGATGGCTAAAGCGAAATCTGCCAACTTACGAAACCACCGGTCAGATAGACACGGAAGTTTTCCGCACCGCTGAAGAACCGGGGTTTTCCGGAATTGTGACCAAACCATTGGCTCCTCTGCCCACATTGAAAACGAAACACTACACCCAGGCTGGTGTTTCTCTCGTAGCCGAAGGCAAGCTGGAAGACGTATTCCGCTGGCTGTATGAATTAAAGAAGCCGGAAAAATTCTATGTCCTTCGAAATGTGAAAGTGACTCCCCACGAAAAAAATGCTGAGTTCGTCCGGTGCCAGTTTGAGCTGCTCCGCTGGTACGCCCCAAAATCCGAAAGCGAAATGATTCAATGAAGCCGATACTCCCCGTTCTTATCTTGCTTGGTTTCGGAAGCACAGGGTTAGCACAGTCACCCGATCCGACGATTCCGACAGCACTCCCCCTTTCTCGCTATACCGGCCAATGGGAAAAATCAGCCTTTCACCGGGTGGTGATTCCTCAAAAGCAGGTCGAAATCGCCGGTCCCTCATTCGCGACTTCGATGATTTTGGAAGGTGTCGTCAGAGACAACAAGCTTGGGCCGATTGCCTATCTGAAAAAACGGGAGGACAACCAATTACTCGTTGTTACCAGCAAACGTAACGAAAAAGGAAAGCATCCTTACTACCTGGTATCAGCTGATATTCAGAACGACCCCTCCCAAACCTCGATCAAGATTTCGAACGGCAAGGACACTGCAACCATGAGCTACGATCCCGGAACGCTGTCGCGCCCCGTGGCCACTGCACCTTCTGCGCGCCCTGTTCCTGGCGGTCTTTCTCCGGAAAACAGAAATGCCCTTCAGCGTGCAGCGGCGGAAGCGCAGAGAAAAGGTACCTTCCACCAAAATCCGACCGGATTGCCTGTGAGAGCAAATTCCAACTCCACCAATCCCGGAGCTGCGATGACAACGAACATCATCCCCAACGACGGAACCCAGCCGCAACCAATTCAGCCTGACCCTCCCCCGGAGGAATTTGATCCAAATCAGCGAATTGATGAACGCCGAACAGTTCCCCCACCCCGCCCCCGTCCAACGCAGTAATTGACGGACAACAGGATATCACCTACGATCACGACGAAACACAAACGGCAACTTATGCAAGCGACTCGATCGTCTCGTGCTGCAGCGTGCTTGACGCTACTCGCAGTAACACTTCTTTATTTCCCCCTGTCTACGCAGCTTCAGGGGCAGACGAATCAGGCAGCCGCCGCAGATACCACAACCGTGCAGTTTCCTAACACTGCGATACCGATTATTCTTTTGGAATACGAGCGGCTTACAGGCAAAACTGTAATCCGGGATGGATCGATCCAAAATAAGAACCTGATTATTCAGTCATCGAAGGAGATGACCTACCCCGATGCAGCCAACTTTATCGAGAAAAGCTTGCTGCTGAATGGATACGCCCTGATTGCGACAGACAAACCCATGGAGGTGAAAATTCTCGCATTGGATGCGGGAAAAATGCCGATCAGTGAAGGCCTACCGGTAATTACCTCGCCCTACCAATTACCCGAATCAGACGAAGTGGTGACCTACATCATGCCGGTCATCAATATTTCTCCGGAAGACGCAGCAAAGGCATTCAACGAAATCCTGACACTCCATCCCTACGGAAAAATTACCGCTCTCAGTAGCGCCTCGGCCATCGTGATCACAGAGAATAGCTCCGTCATTCGACGATTGATCGAATTGAAGGAACATCTTGATGTGGCACCGCTGCGAATGGTTGACCGTTCCTTTCATTTATTGCGCGCCGATGTAGAGGAGGTAGCCGAGGCCCTTGCAGAAATACTCGAGCTTCAAGGTTCTCAGGGACAGCCGAGAGCAACCTCACCGGGAGGTCAAGGAAACGGGGGCATTCAGAACGCCGTCGCTCCTCAAGGAAACTTCAATAATGGACTCTCCCGCTTCAATGGCTCAACCAGCGGCAAAGCCCGAAGCCTGCAGCCGAAGATTCGGGCAATTCCCCGAGCCAATCACCTGCTCGTAGTCGCCACTCCTTCGGATATGGAATACATCGCGCGATTGATTGACCATCTTGATGCGCCGCACAACACCTCAACATTCATCCGCAAGCGGCTGAAATACATGTCTCCATCCGCCTTTCTTCCGATCGCGGCAGATACCCTGCGTCGGGGACTGGGCAGTGAGCAGGCGAATCAGCCACAAATTTCCGGCGGCAATAACAACAACCAGCAAAACCAAAACAACCTCACTGGCGGCACAGGTCAGGGAGCAGGAGGAAACGGGATCGACGGTAATTCCGGAATCGGCTCAACAGGCAATGGGGCAAGCTCTTCCAATGTTTCCTTTGGTGGAGCAGGACAAGATGCCGATCTCGCTCCGCAATCGGTTGTAGTCGATAAGACACTGATCGTAGCGGACAACGTGCAAAATTCGATTATCGCCTCAGGCCCACCTGAGCACCTTCACATTATTGAAGAATTGCTGGACACCATGGACGTGCGCCCTACGCAGATTCAGATTTCAGCCATCATCGCACAGCTCAATCTGGGTGACGACTTTGAGTTCGGCTTCGATATGCTCCGCTCCCTCGAAACACCTCTCGACAACAGTAGAGGTAACAATGGAGCAGGTTCTTTTCGGACCCGCCCCAGCACCCGCCCACTGCTAAATGTGGATACATTGCGAAATGTTAACAACCTGGTCAACTCAACCACACAAGGGCTGACGCTGTATGGCCAGCTCAA
>JAHDCN010000086.1:5917-10407 GCA_020629815.1 Verrucomicrobiota bacterium | reverse complement strand
GCAATGACGAAGGCTGGTTCCGCGTCGGCCTGCGCGCCCGCTGGCTGGATCGGGCTGAGGTGTTATTTATTAAGCCGAAGCTGTAGCGGCAGGTTTCGGCAGGAGTTTTTTGCGGAAGAAATTCAGCAGAGGTTTCTCCACAACCAGGTAGCAGATACATCCGCCAATCAGTGAGATCACGATTAAAGCGATCCAGACCAGCCAGTTTGGAAGCGCAACGAAGCCCTGCAGTTTGCTGATTACTTTTGCCGCAACCGACAAGATCAGTACATGAGACAGGTAGATGGAATAGGAGGCATCCCCGATAAACAGCATGAGCTTCCGCCGGGAAAAGAACGACTCGATCTTTTTGCTTTTTGCTCCCGCAACGAGACACACGGCTCCGACGCCGTAGAAGAGGACAAATCCCCGGTCCCGCCCCAGCACTCCTTCGTAAAATAGGAATCCGCCGACTGTAAAGATCAAGATGCCGAGAAGAAACAATGCGAACCCTCCGATGCCTTCGATCAGAACATCAAGCTTCTTCCAGTAGTAGGCGATGCCGACTCCAGCGAGGAACAACAGGTTGTTGGTGTTGAAGAGGAAATCGGTCATCCAATGGGATTCGTGGAAGAACAGATTGTATACGGCGATCAGCCCTGCCCATCCGATCGCAATCGGTGCGAACCGTTTCAGCAGAAAGAATGAGAGGAAGATGACGTAGAACAACATCTCATGGTTCAGCGTCCAACCGACGTGGAGGTTGGGTGCGTGAGACTGTTGAATGAACAGCATCGAAGTCACCAGATTTCCAAACGACTTGTGGTAGGGCTCTCCCCAACCGGGCACGTAGAGCCAAAACGGAGCCATCGCGAGGTTGATCGCCCAATAGAGAGGAACCACTCGTACGATTCTTTTTTTGGCATAAATTTGCAGCCGGTCGCTGCGGTTCTGTTCCAGCCGATGAACGTGGTAGATGATAAATCCGCTGAGCACAAAAAAGAACTGCACCCCGCCTTTCCCAAATCCCCAGAACGCAACGTAGTGCGGGCTTTCGTCAAAATACGGCCGCATCACATCAATCACATGGCTCAGCACCACCAGAATGGCGGCGATGCCACGAAAGGACTGAAGCGAATAAATCATGAGGCTTGTAATAATAATTATAATTTTAGCATTTGCCACTGTTTTTTCTCACCTTTACTTCTCAATTGCGACTTTTTCTCATATCGGCATGGTAACCCATGCCTGAGCCCTCTGGCGAACCAATCCCCGAAGAAACGGAACAACTCTATTTTCAGGACGAGTTGCCTCTCTTCGTGGAGTCGTCCAGCGATCAGTCTGAGGAAGTGGTCCCCTCGCCCGAAAAGGTGCTGACATTTCTTGGCTGGGAAAAGCCTCTTCTTGATCTGGCGGTGGATCAGATTACCAGAGGTTGGGATGGAGCAGCTACTCTGGATTTGTCGGATCACTTGATATTTGTCCCGACTCGAAATGCTGGACGTTTGCTCCGGGAAAAGTTGGCGACACATGCTTCGAAATTCGATACGGCGGTGATTCCGCCCATGGTTACAACACCCGGTTTTCTCTCCTCCCCTGCCCGTCTCGACAAAACCACGAACATCGCTTCCTCCGGGGAAACCAATCTGATTTGGTCGGCGTTCTTGGAGAAGCTTCCTCTGAAACGGTTTCGCAATGTCTTTCCCATTGATCCCGTTGACCGCGATCTTTCCTGGGCAACGGAGACGGCACGCGAGCTGGTGCAAATTCGGCATTTGCTGGCAGGTATCGATGCCGATTTCGCCGACGTGAGCGAGATTCTGGGCGAGCACGGAATGGAACCGCAACGCTGGCGGGAGTTGGCAGATTTGGAGAAAGAAGCTATCGAGTTTACTTCGCGGCTCGGATATGAGGATGAATTCATCGCGCGTCGAAATGCCAGCCGGAATGGTGCCCTGCCACCCGGCATCGAGAAGATTCTGGTGATCGCGATTCCGGATTTGACCCTGTCTGCAGAACAAGCAGTGGAGAGACTCAGCAGGCGAATTTCGGTCGAGGTAATGGTGTTTGCCCCGTCTGAATCAAAGAACGAGTTTGATGACTGGGGACGCCCACTTGCGGATACATGGGAGAATGCGGAAATCCCAATTCCTCATCCCGATCAATTGATTCACCAGGCAGCCAATCCCACTGACCAAGCCGCGAAAGTGGTGCAGATACTGAGTCAGTATGAAGATGCAGCAGGACTGGCAACGATCGGCATCCCTGACACGGAAGTTGCTTCGCCGGTTTCTGAAGCACTCGCCATGCGCGGGATCACCACGCACGATCCTTCCGGAATCACAGCGAGTCGCCACGGTATTGGCTATCTGCTTTTACAAACCCGCCACCTGGTTGAAGACGAAGCCTTCCCCTGTTTCCTCCGGTTACTTCGTTGTCCCGATTTTTTGCGAAGTCTGGTGCGCGAAACCAGCAGAAAAACGGGAGACAAAGTGCATGCGGTCCGATTGCTGGAAAAATTCGACGACCTTCGCTCGACCTGTTTACCGGACCGTCTGAGCGATGCAGTCCACGGAGCCAGAAGGAATTTTTCGAAATTCCCCGAACTTGAATCAGCGCTTCAGTGGACTCGCGACTGGGTAAAGCGATTGAAGAACGATCCGTTTTCTGAAGCGGTGATTCAGTATTTGGGACTCATCTTCGGTGGCCGGGTTTTTACCGAAGAAGACGAAACCAAGGATGCCTTTTCTGAAATCGCCAACACTCTTTTGGAGGGCCTCGATCTGCTGGCGGATGCTGACCGAATTTTTGGCCGCGACCTGCGCGCTTCCGAGAAGATGGACTTGCTACTGCAGCAGCTCCGCGAGCTGAGTCTGTACGATGAACGGGGAGCCAGGGATATCGACCTGCAGGGCTGGCTCGAGCTGCCATGGGACGCTACTCCTCATCTGATTCTTACCGGTTTCAACGATCATGTGGTTCCTGAATCCATTATCGGCCACACCTATCTTCCTGACAGCGCCAGACTTGTGATCGGCCTGGAAACCAATCAGAAGCGCTTCGCCAGGGAGGCATTTCTGTTTCACTCCCTGCTGGAATCCCGTGCCAACGATTCCGGTCGAGTGGATATGATCTTCGGCCGATTCAGTAATGACGGCACGCCGCTCCGCCCATCGAGACTGTTGTTCCAATGCCCTGACGAAGCACTCCCCGGACGGGTTCAGCAATTTTTCCAAAGCGAATCGACCAGTCAGCAACCGGAGCCGTGGAACCTGCCCTGGAAATTGCAACCAGCACCTTTGCCGGAAGATCACCGGGTTTTTGAAACGTTTTCGGTGACCGGGTTTCGAAACTACCTGCAGTGTCCGTTTCGCTTTTATCTGCGACAGGGCTTGCGCATGGACGACCTCGACATCGCCAAAAACGAGATGGACGCCATGGAATTTGGTAATCTCGTTCATGACGTAGTCGATGCTTTCGGTAGGGATGAGACAGCATCCGCATCGACCGATGAAAAAGAGATCGATGCATTCTTCTCGGACACTCTCGACTGGATGACGGAGCGGTTGTTCGGGAAAAACCTGACAACACCGGTGATGATCCAAAAAGAGGCTGCTCGCAAGCGACTTCAGTGGTGGGCAAGACTGGAAGCCGGTGAACGGCAGGCCGGATGGCAGATCCTGGAAACCGAAACGAACATCGGCTCAGAAAAGGAACCGTTTCTTCTCTCCGGCAGTGAGATCAAAGGCCGGATTGACCGTATCGAGTATCACCCGAACCACGGCTATCGAGTTTTCGATTTCAAGACCGGATCGATCTTCAATCGCACCAGGCGCAAGAACGACACAGTAGCCGACCGCCACCTTGCCTATATCAAGAAAACTCAGGACATCGATTCGTTTCCGGAATGGGCCCTGGTCGAGAACGAGAAAGGAACGCTGGTCCGCTGGGCTGATCTGCAGATTCCGCTTTATGTACTCGCAGTGCAAAAGCGTTTTCCCGAAGCCAAAGTTCTGGGAGGCTACATCACTCTTGGGCCGTCGGTGAAAGAAGTGGGCCACAATGTTTGGGATGGTCTGGACGAAAGGCTGCTCGAATCAGCGCGCCAGTGTGCTGAAAATATTATTCACTCGGTTCAGGTAGAGAAAAAATTCTGGCCTCCCAGCGAAGGAACCTACTACCGCGGTCCGGAGGAAGAGATCCTTTTCGGAAATCCAGAAGAATCCGTCGATCCTTCAGGCCTGCAAATATCTGGCGACTGAACTCTTCAAATCGCGCAACGAAATCCAGTGTGGCCCGTCGAGGAATCCGGAGTATTTCCGGAACGGGCAGAAACCCGGTAGCGATTGCAGTAGGAATGATGGCAGAGATAGGAGCCGCCTCGAATCACCCGGTTGCTGCCTTTCTCCGGTCCTTTCGGGTTTTCCCTCGGACCACGGAGGTGAAAGGTCGGACTGAACCAGTCGGCAGTCCATTCCCAGACGTTGCCTGACATGTTGTAGAGACCGAAG
>JAHDCN010000086.1:0-5817 GCA_020629815.1 Verrucomicrobiota bacterium | reverse complement strand
GAACCAGTCGGCAGTCCATTCCCAGACGTTGCCTGACATGTTGTAGAGACCGAAGCCATTGGCGGGAAAACTTTTCGCCGGCGCCGTGGAGGCGTAGCCGTCTTCGGCGGTGTTTTCTTTCGGGAAACTGCCCTGCCAAATGTTGCAACGATGTTTGCCTCCCGGCGTCAGTTCATTACCCCACGGATAGAGATTCTGTTCCAGTCCGCCTCTGGCCGCGAACTCCCATTCAGCCTCTGTGGGCAAACGCTTCCCTGCCCAATAGGCATAGGCGGCTGCGTCATTCCATGATACATGAACGACCGGATGAGCGCCCAGCTTGCGAACATTTGTTCCTTTTCCACCTGGCTTTCTCCAGTCTGCATTTTCCACCCTGCCCCACCAGTTTGTGCCTTCCACATTCACAATCTCAACACTCTTGCGATGCGACTTGGGAATCTCATCCAGGAAAACGAAAGACCAGCCAAATCGTTCGGCTTCGGTTTGATATTTCGTCGCTTCGACAAAATCAGAAAAGTCATCATTGGTGACGCAGGTCTGGTCGAGCCAAAACGGGGAAAGAGTCACTTCGCGCACGGGACCTTCACCATCTGCCTTCCAGGTCGAATCATCCTCTGCCCCCATCAAAAAAGCACCGCCGTTCAACTCCGCCATGCCAACACGGGAGCCGGCGCTCTCTGAAACAGAGAAGCCCCAGGATTCGTCCGGAGCATCAGAAGGCTCCCGACCCGCGCCGGGCGAACAGCAGGATTTTCCCTCCATCACTATTCAGAACCACCAGCCTGAACACCGGTTTCAACGATCAATTTGTCTTTCTCGGTATAAACGCGCTTGATCGATTTCCCATACAGCTTCATCGCCTCCATCTCCGGATCCAGCTTGAGAAAATCGATACCGGCATAGCCGTCTACAAACCCCTGAGGCACTTCGCCTTTCACAGAATCGATTCCACTCACTTTGAAAGCGATCGTTCTGGCACGCATTTCCGGCTGCAATCGAAACGTTCCATTCAAATACCTGACTCCTTTTTGAATCACCCCTTTTCGCATCGGCTGCGCCATTTTCGCCACCAATCCTCCCGGCTCGATACCAACAATCTCTGTTTGCCCCCGAAAGTCCTTCGCGACGTCCAGCGATGCGATCATGGCATTCAAATTCTCCGCAGAAAATGCTACACGTTCAGCTCGGTCCTGAGTCACTGCAGCTTTTAGTGAAAACAACTTTTCGTTCACTTCTTTGATGGCTTTCTCATCCGGCTCTGCCACTCGAATCTCTATCGGCTGATCCGAGGTAAAGGCATCGATCTCGCGGTTCAGCTTGTGATACATGAAAGTGTACAAGACGATCAAACCACCAAAAATTATGATGATCGCACTGAGGATGAAACATCCCGAAAAAGGTGAACCCCGTCCTTCCTGAGGATTATCGGCCTCTGACATGCAGGTATACTGAACCGTCCCCGGAAAAACGCAAAGACGGAATTCCGAACTGCGTTGACATCGTTTCCTACGACTCTATAAAGGAGGTTCTCCAAACATGAAGCGCATCCTTGGCATCACCATTCTTCTCGCCGTCGTTTATCTCGCCACGTGGATTTTCAGCGATGCTGTCACGGGACGTCAGAGTTTCCTTTCTGCATTCAATCAGGAAAACCTGCTCCGCCGGACAGCTTTGTTCGGCATCCTGGGAATCGGGGTCGCATTCGTCATTATTACCAGCGGGATCGACCTGTCTATTGGTTCAGTGGTTTGCCTGGTCGGAGTGGGCTTCCCCTGGCTGACAGTGCAATTGGGTTGGCCCATCTGGGTTGCGTTGCCGCTGGCAATTATTGTCCCCGTGATTATCGGGCTGATTCATGGACTACTCATCACGCGCCTCAAGCTTCAACCCTTCGTAGTGACCCTCTGCGGGCTTCTCATGTATCGAGGCATCACCCGGGGATTTACCAATGATCAAACCGCTGGCTTTCAGAACGAATTGAAAGGATTGCGATGGCTCGCAAACGGAGAAATTCCAATCACGGATAGTTTTGGCATCCCGTTCCCGGTTGTGATTCTGGCGATCATCGCCACTCTGGCAGCCATTTTTCTCAACAAGACAATCTACGGCCGCTATCTCCTGGCACTGGGAAACAATGAAGAAGCAGCGCGTTTTTCAGGCATCAATACCGACAAAATGGTAATCCTGGCCTATGTGATTTGCTCGACTCTTGCCGGACTTGGCGGTCTGCTTTTCGTGCTCGATACCAACTCTGCGCAGCCGGTCGACTTTGGAAATTTCTATGAACTGTTTGCAATCGCTGCGGCTGTCCTCGGAGGATGTAGCCTGCGCGGTGGAACCGGGACGATCATAGGCGTGTTGATCGGAACGGCATTGATTCAGCTGCTGCGAAACATGATCACCTTAGTGGATCAGATCCCCCAGAATATCGAGTATGCAGTAATTGGCGCCGTAATCTTGGCAGGTGCTGTTGGCGACGAGATCGCGAAGCGAGTCGTATCCACTCGCAAAGCCTGACCTGCTGCTACAGTTCGCGGATCACTATATCTTTGAACCAGACCTGTTGTCCGTGGTTCTGCAGCCCGAGGCTCCCGCTTCTCGGACGGGTTGCCAGAGCATCTATGAATTTATTCGGACTGCCATCAGGGTTCTTCCCCACTTCTGTCCACTCGGCTACATCCACATCTGCAGTGGTGACTCCGTTGATGGTAACCTTTACCTTCGACCCCTCACATCGCAGCACCAGCTGATCCCACTGCCCAACAGGATTCGCAGGATTCGCCAGCGCGGGAGCGCCATCGTAAAAAGTGCCGTTTAGTTTGCGGGCATCGCGCGGGCCATAGTCTCTCTGGAACCCTTCATTATCCATCAGCTGAATTTCGAAACCTTTGCCCACGGGATCCTTGGGATCGGCCCAGTAAAAAATGCCGCTGTTTGCTCCATCAGAGAGCTTGTAGGAAAGACTGAGTTCGAAACTGTCGAACGATTGCTTCGACATGATGTTGCCCATGCCGCGCATTTTCTTTTTCCCCTTTTTGTCAGTCGTTTCCTGCATTCGGCAAGTTAAGGCGCCGCTTTCATCGACATACCATCCGTTCTCAGGGAAGTCCCAGGCATCGAGACTGCTGCCATCGAACAAGACCTCGCCGACCGAAACAGACTCTTTTTGCTGGCAAGCTACGACAGCACAAAAGAGACAAACCAAAGAACACCCGATGAATAATTGCTTCATGGACCGGATACTAGTGGCTGTTCGACATAATCTCAATCCCTCAGAAAAACGAAGCCGATAACACTCCGTTTTTTGTTGTCCTGAGATACCGATCTATTGCATTCTCTAGCCAGTCTCTTCCATTCCATGTCAGCAATCATTGATACCCTCGCCGCCACACTTCAAGCAGCTCCAGATAGCTGGCAATGCAGACTGGCGCTGGTTGAGGCACTCTGCGCCGAAGATCGAGCAGACGAAGCCTATCATGTTCTCAGTCAAGTCGACGAATTGCCAGCAGATGAAGAGTCCTTTTTTATGGCTGCAAAGGCTTACGGCTTACTCGATCCCTCGAGTGGTATTGAAGTGCTCGATCAGCAAATAGCAGAAGATCCAACCTGTGCGCGGGCGTATCTGGAAAAGGCATACCTGTATGAAAGAGCAGGAGATCCCGAAGCAGCATACAAGCAATACACCGCGGCTCTCACTTTTGACCCTTCACTAAACGATGCTGATCTCGAAACCAGGTTGGGCTTGGTAGTCGCAACCGCCCCTTCGGTAGCGGAGCCCATTGCCGTAGCTCCGATTTCCGAAGAACTGGAAACAACCCATGCTCCTGTAGATATTGCGGAAGAAGCGGCAGTGGCTACACCCGAGCCAGTGGCGCAGCCTCCTGCTCCACCCCCCCTCACGGAAGGAGACTACCATGAGCCCCTGGATCGAAGTCAGGTCTACTACCCGGCACCCGGTGAGATTCCCACCATGACGTTGCGTGAGGCGTTGAATGTACCCACACCGGTTCCCCTAGTGAATCCTGAAGCCATCCCCGCTCTGCCTGAACTCGCATATCAGGAAGAGGTCCAGCACGCGGAAGCCTACTACACCCCGGAACAGCAATTCCTGGAAAACGTCAATAACGTCGAGTTGCAGCCGGTCACCTATGAAGAAGCTGTTGTCTATGATTACCAGCAGCCGGATAAAACGCTTTTCGAACCAACTTTGACGGAAGACGAAATTTACGTCGGAGCATTGGTTACTGAGACTGGAGAGCCCGTAGCAAACCTTCAGGAAACAGTTCGTCGAAATAAGAAAATCAAAGAAGACGAACGGACTCGCGCAGAAAGAATCGCCAAGCTCCAGTCCATCATGGTGGGGATTCTCGTCACGGTGGGTATCTGCTTTCTTATGGTTCTCGTTGTCACTGCTGTTCCCCGACCGAAGCCGCCACAAATCGTTGCCAATTCCCTTGGCCCCGTAGCGGAAGACGTTATGGAAAATCAGGTGATGCAGCGCCAGAAGACCACGCCGACTCCGGCGTCATCCGCTTCTGCGATGTCCATGGACGTCATGACCGTGGCCGCAGCCTCGGATTTCAGCACCATGAATTTTGACACCCCTACCTCGGATTTAGGTGCTTTGACTATGTCATCAAGCTTCGGAGCTAGCATGAGCTTTGGTGATGAAGGCTCAGGTATGGTTTCCTTCTTTGGCTCCAAAACCAACGCCCAAAAAGTGGTGTTTGTCGTAGACGCCTCGGCCTCAATGAAGGCCAAAGGTTCGACTGGAAAAACCAAGCTCGACCTGATGAAGGAGGAGCTGATTCGGACGGTGCAAACTCTCCCTGCTGGGCTGGAGTTCCAGATTCTATTTTTCAGTGGCCCCAGTTGGTTTCTTGGAGAAGACCCGAAGCGGGAAAAGAAAGACTGGACCAAGCATAAGTCTGGTAAAAACTTCTGGGAATATCGTGGAGGTGATCCCGATAAGTGGCCCACCAAAAAGTATATTAAGGTGACTCAAAGTAAGATCCGCAGCGCAGTGAAAGACATCGAAGCGACAGGCATGGAATTGGGCACCGACTGGCGCGACCCTTTGAAAATGGCAATGAAGATGCAGCCGGACACCATCTATTTCATGACCGATGGGGCCGTTGGCAAACACCCCGACAAACCGCCCGTCGTGGAAGACGTGCTGGATTTCAATAAGAAGAACAGCAAGGCCAAGATCAATACAGTTTGCCTGATGGTTCTGAAAGCCGCCGACAACCTCAAAGAGTTGGCCGACAAAACCAAGGGAGAGATGACTTTGGTTCTGGAGGATGGCACCTCAGTCCGCGGGCGCGATTTGGATAAGATGATGAGAAAATAGGGCGGCAGGGCCCTAGTATTTCCCGCCGCCCGAAATACTGCTCTCGATCGGATGCCAAGTGGTCTTGATCTCCTGAGTAGCAAGAATCGGATAGGGTGACTCTGCAGTAGTGATGTCTTCTTTGTGAACCACAATTCGCTTCAGATTGTGAATCGATTCCTGCTTCGCCCGGGCCAAATCATCAGCGGACAAATCAGAAGAAACAAAGGAATTCACGTCCATGTGACTGACCATCCAGGGGAGCAGCTCTTCCCGGTTGCCGGTCAATATATTGACCACTCCTCCGGGCAAATCAGAAGTAGCCAGCACCTCACCCAAAGTAATAGCACAGAGAGGCTTCGACTCCGATGCCAAGACCACACAGCTATTACCACCGGCAATGATTGGCAAAATCGTACCGAGCAAGCCGCGTAACCCCGACGCCTCCGGCGCGATTGCCGCCACCACGCCCACCGGCTCGCAAA
>JAHDCN010000571.1 GCA_020629815.1 Verrucomicrobiota bacterium | reverse complement strand
ATCGTTCTGGATCTCGCAATGCCCGAAATGACCGGGACAGAAACCTTCAAGCGACTCAACCAAATGGGATCAGAGATTCCGGTTGTGGTTGCCAGTGGATTTCTCGTCGATGCCCAACAATTTGAAGTGGAGACAGGCGGTCGACCCTACCAGATCTTCTCGAAACCTTATCAGCTGTCTGAGCTGGTTGATAAAATTTCCGAGATTCGCGAAAGTAGCGTAGCGATGGCTTCCTAGATTCAATTCCAAGCGGGGCTCACGTTAAAGCGCCTCGATTTGCCTCGCTGAGATATAGGTGAATTCCTTATTCTCAGCAGGTTAATGAAAATTTCCGCCTTCCTGTGCTGTCTTATCCTCTTGGTTCGGTTTGCTGAACCTGCTAACGCAGAAGTGACGGTTATCCAATTGGATGATCGGTTCCGTATCGAGAAAGATGGTGCAGTAGTTACCGAATGGCACTTCAAATCCTGGGCCGTTCCCTATCTCTATCCGGTGATTGGACCGAATGGCGAAAATATCACTCGTCACTATCCCATGCTGGATGGCGTACCCGGCGAAAGCAAAGACCATCCCCATCATCGCTCGATTCGTTTTTCTCATCGGGATCTGAATGGCTACTCTTTTTGGTCACCTGACTCGCCCAAAGACAAACGGGCCCGAGTCGATTTGGTCAAAGTCGAGAAAGCCGAAGGTGGAGAATCCTCTGCTGAACTGATTCTTATAAATCATTGGTTTGGCGACGAAACCCTGATCCTCAAAGAAAGACTACGGCTGAAGTTCACACTGCTGGAAAACAACGAAACCCTGATCGACTACGACACCACCCTGACCGCAGCCGATGTCGATGCCACCTTTGTTGATCAGAAAGATGGCGGACTCGGTGTGCGAGTGGCCGCAACCATGCGCGTCGCCGGCAAAGACAAAACTCCCGGCAAAGGCACCATTCAAAACAGCAAGGGCGACAAAAATGAAGCTGCCTGGGGCAAGCGCGCAGAATGGGCCGACTACTACGGTCCCGATGCCAGCGGCAAAACAGTGGGCATCGCCACTTTCGATCACCCGTCAAACTTACGCTACCCCACCCACTGGCACGCCCGAACCTATGGGCTGATTACCGCTAACCGATTCGGCACCGGTCACTTTGAAGCCAAATCGGGAGCAAAAAAAGGCGATGGCAATTACACGATCAAAAAAGGCGAAACCATCACCCTGCGGCATCGTCTCTATTTGCACCACGGATCGACCGAAGAAGCGAATGTGGCGGAGCGCTACCAAGCTTATGTGCAAGAAAAATAAGCGGCATACAGCTACAAATTTCCCTCGAGAAAATTCTTCAGCAGCTTCTTTCCTTCCCCGGTCAGGATCGACTCCGGATGAAACTGCACGCCGACGATGGGCAGCAACTTATGGCGCAGCGCCATGATCTCCTGCTCGTCTGTCTCCGCTGTGATCTCTAGGCAGTCAGGAAAAGTGTCCCGTTTCACAATCAGGGAATGGTAGCGGGTCGCCTCAAAGGGATTATCGACTCCAGTGAATAGTCCTTCGCCATTATGCTTCACCATCGAGGTCTTGCCGTGCATCAGGCGATCTGCCCGGACGACATCACCGCCAAACACATCACCGATCGACTGGTGACCCAGGCAGACTCCAAAGATCGGGG
>JAHDCN010000085.1:9445-10510 GCA_020629815.1 Verrucomicrobiota bacterium | reverse complement strand
CCCTCGTAGCAGGTCCCCTTTTTCCCGCGAAGCGGTGCGGAACTGGTGTGCTCGTAGGCATCGCCGAGTGGTGCATCCGAACCATTGTCGCCGACGAAAAAGATCACCGTTTCTTTGCCGATTCCCTTATCGTTCACATGATCCAGAAGGTCGCCGAGCGACTTGTCGATACCGGCAATCAGAGTGGCGAAAGCCTGCCATGATTTCGGCCGACCTGACTCCGCATAATCCTCAGCGAAACGCGGATCGGAATTAAATGGCGTGTGCACCGCGTAGTGAGACATGTGCAGGAAGAACGGTTTTTTGTCTTCGACGCACTGATCGATGGCCGCCTTTGCTTCCAGAGTCAGCGCCTCGGCGAGAAAGGTATCGGTCTTGTGGTATTTCTCCAAACCGGGAACGGCACGCTGCTTGCGTTTCGGATTGAGATTTCCGTAGCCATCTTCGCCGAAGTGACTACCCGGCTGACCATAGGCGCAGCCGGCAATGTTCACATCGAAGCCGACTTCCACCGGATCTTCGCCTGGATGCTTGACCGGCCCAAAGTGCGCTTTGCCGACGTGAATCGTGCGGTAGCCCGCCTTGCTCAGAACTCGAGGCAGCGTGACATCGCCCTTCGTCAATCCTTCCCATCGCCATTCCGGAGGTCCACTATTTTTGCTGTCCGGCTTGATAAACTGAGTGACATGGTGCCGGGCCGAATTCTGTCCAGTGACAATCGAAACCCTCGTGGGGGAGCAAACGGACTGCGCATAAAACTGGGAAAACCGAATCCCCTGCGCCGCCAATCGTTCCATATTGGGGGTTCGATAGGCGTCATTCAACGGATGCTTTTGCGGCACTCCGTTTTCATCCGCCAACATCGGCACCGAGGTATCCATTAAGCCCATGTCGTCGACCAGAAACAGGATGATATTCGGTCGCTCCGCCCGAGCTGTTTGAAAAGCATTCACCGACAGGAGGATCAAAAGAAGTAACCATTTTCGCATTCCCAAACGTGCCGCCTTCACCCTCATCTTTCACCTACGGAAAGGCGCACTAATTTATCAATCACGCGGATATCCG
>JAHDCN010000085.1:7570-9345 GCA_020629815.1 Verrucomicrobiota bacterium | reverse complement strand
GACGGGAAACCTTTCTTTGCTCATGGCATCACTCACGTGAACAACCGCAGCGCGAATCTCGATTATGATGCGATGTCGAAGGCCTGCAAGGAACTTGGCTTCAATGCCTATGGCTACGGCTGCCCGGATGAGTTGCGTGACGATATGCCCTTTGTCGAAAGCTGGAATCACCTGGCTCCGATTTCCTATTACCGGGGAAAGAACAACATCAAGTTCTTCGATATCTTTGACCAGAAGGAACAGGCACGACTGGAGGCTGGGGTGAAATTCAACTGTCAGCGTAGCCGCAAGAACCCAAACGTGATCGGCTACTGCTGGACCGACCTCGGTTCATGGCCTTTGGAAAATCCATCCGGCACCAACTGGGTGGAGTTCATTCGCTCGCTACCTGAAGGTTCACCGGGGAAAAAGAAGTATCAGGGATTTCTGAAAACCTGGAAGGGAGAAGAGAAGAATCGTGACGAAGCATTTCTTCGCCTGATCGCCCGAGAGTATTTTCGCGTGATCGGCGAAGCCCAGAAGAAGTATGATCCGGACCACCTCGTGTTCGGGGATCGCTTCGCCTTCAACACCATCGCTCCCATGGTGCTGGAAGAAATGCTGCCGTATGTGGATGGCATCGCGATTCAGCCGCCGTTTCAGGGCGGCTTTCCGCAGCAAAAGTTCGACGAGATTTATCAGAAAACCAGGAAGCCGATCCTGATTTGTGATTACGCCGTGCGCTTTAAAGATGGCGACAAAGACATTCGCAGTTGGAAACCCGCTGAAAATTCCGTCGCCGCCGGCAAAGCCTATGCGGACTATAT
The DNA here is from genome assembly GCA_020629815.1 of Verrucomicrobiota bacterium. Lineage (GTDB taxonomy): Bacteria > Verrucomicrobiota > Verrucomicrobiia > Verrucomicrobiales > DEV007 > Arctic95D-9. The sequence goes on along the minus strand of JAHDCN010000085.1, from coordinate 8,539 downwards.
CAAAGCCGCTTTGGCAACTGACTACGTTGTCGGCGTTTTCTGGTGCAACCCGGTGGATACGCCGAAGGGATTCGGCAATCCCGGAGTGAAGCAAGGCTTCTTCGGCGAAGGCCTTACCGAACGCCCGGGCCTGCATCAAGCGGTTAAGGAAGTGAATGCTTTTCGCAAAACCGTAACGCCGAATTAGGGATAGCTGGTGCAGTTTACCTTTTTTATGAAACGCCTTCTTCTATCGCTTTGTTTTCCCCTATTCACCCAAGCAGCTGACGACCCTACTCCCCTGCCCAATATCGTCATCATGATGGCGGATGACATGGGGCTGGGGGACACTTCGGTATATCTGGGAAGAAAACTCGGACCGAATACGGATCCGATTGCGAAAACACTGAAAACTCCCAGCCTCGATGAATTTGCTCGCAGCGGTCTGGTTTTCACCAATGCCTATGCTCCCGCTTCGATGTGTTCTTCGACGCGGTATTCCCTGCTCACCGGACGCTACTCGCATCGAGCGTATTTGAAGAAACAAGGCTGGCTGCCGCATGGTCCGAATTCGCCGATGATTCAGCGGGGGCTTTCAACGCTGCCGGAGATGTTGAAGCAAAATGGCTACCACACGGCCTGCGTAGGGAAATATCACGTGGGAATGGCATTCAGTGATGCCTACGGAGATCCGGCGGATGACTTCGATTTTCACGATGTTGATTTTACCAAAGTCATTCTCGATGGGCCAACTCACCATGGCTTCGATGAGTTTTTCGGCGTGCCGGGAAACACGGAAGACTCGCTCGATACGGAACCGCGAATTTTTCTACGCAATGATCATTGGGTGCTGACAGACAGGTCAAAAATGAAACTGATCGGGATGCAGCATCGCGAGGGAAGAATTCTCTCGGCTCCTGATTGGGACCTGAGCCAAATCGGCCCGGATTTCCTGCGTGAGTCGCTTGAGTTCATTGATCGCCGGGCCAA
>JAHDCN010000085.1:4908-7470 GCA_020629815.1 Verrucomicrobiota bacterium | reverse complement strand
TTGCGCGGCAAGAAAGCGAAGATTTGGGAAGGCGGCATTCGGGTGCCGTTTCTTGCTTCGCTGCCGGGCCGATTGAAAGAGGGAGGCGAGACCGACACGGTTTTTTCGCATACCGATTTGTATGCCACGCTGGCGGCGCTGGTGGGACATCAACTCGCTCCGGAGGAGGCGCAGGACAGTCACAATTCGCTGGCCTGGTGGACCGGAGAAGAATCTGCGCCGGATGAGCGTCCCCGGGTTTTCTTCTGTCACCTGGGCCCGCCGTTTTCGAACGACACACTGGTGATGCGCAAAGGTCATCACAAGTTGTTCGTCGAGGGCGGGTTGGCAATGCCTTGGATTGAGGGCGGCGAGCTCGGTGCAGCGACGCCTCGGCTGTTTTATGATCTGGAAAAAAATCCCTATGAGGATGGTGATGATCTGCTCTCTGAACATCGCCCCGTCGCGGGGGAAATGGCAACGCAGCTCCTGCAGATTCACAATCAAGGTTACAGCCGCGATCTGGGCATTTCCTCCGATGGCGACCAACTAATTGTCTCGGAGGGTTGGCACAATGTGCGCAACGATGTTACCGGTGAAATTGGTTTTGTGTTCACTCCGCAATCGGAGATTCGCGTGACGGAGCTCGGGATGTGGAGCGCTCCGCAAAAGTCGGCTGTCGCTCGGGGCGCTCGTGATATTCCCGATGAATTCGGATCAGACCGACCCAGTGCAAAAACAAAGGGAGGCGCGCTCAAAAGTTCGCACCGGGTGCGGTTGATTACACTCCCCGGAGATGGAGACGCAGCCGAGATTGCGAGCACCGAATTCACTCCTTCCGACTCAGGTAAACTGGATGGCACTTTTCGCTATCAGGGAATCGATGGCGAAGTAACGCTCAATGAAGGAGAGCAATACCTGTTACTGATGACCACACAGGCGGGCGACGGCGATCCTTTTCGCGACCCGGCTGCCTTTGATGGGTTGTCTCCGCTCGTGCATCCGGATATCAGGGTGGAATATAGTGTATTGGTCCGGGGTGAGGATTTTTTCGACCTTCAACAGATCCCTTCTTTCTCTGATATGAATGATGATTTCAGAAGGCATCGTTTGCCGGTTGGGCCGACTTTGCGATTTGCCCGCTAGCCGTCTTTGCTTGGCTGAAAATAACGAAGAGGCATAGTTGCGCAGACGCCAACCCCGCTGAGTTGCGCCTTTTCGAACCCGATGGTATCCGTTTTCCCATGACTCGCTTTCTTGCTGCCTTGCTTCTTTTCTCTTCCTTCGTTTCGGCTGAGGAGCGCAAACCGAACATCATTTACGTGATGGTAGATGACTTGGGCTATGGTGACCTGAGTTGCTACGGACAAAAGATTCTCAAGACTCCTCATTTGGACAAAATGGCGGAACAGGGAATGCGATTCACCGATCATTATTCTGGCCACACGGTATGTCGACCATCCCGCCTGGTGCTCTGGCTGGGACAGCATGTCGGGACCACCGGAGTCAATGGCAACCTCAAGGTGAATCTGACCGGAAAGGAAATGACTGTGGCTAAGAAATTAAAGGAAGCTGGCTATACGACAGGAGGCGTGGGGAAATGGGCGCTCGGGCATGTCGAAGCACCGGAAGAAATCAACAATGCCGGTCATCCGAATGAGAACGGCTTCGACTATTGGTTTGGTTACATGAACCAATCGAATGCTCACAATTTCTATCCCACTTTTCTCTGGGAGAACAAAACCCAGGTCGAACTTCCGGGAAATGTAATCAGTGATGATCCGCAAGCAAGAGGCCGGGTTGCGATTAGGAAGGTCACCTATTCTCACCATCTCATGGTCGACCGGGCGTTTCAGTTCATCCGCAAAAATCAGGAGAATCCATTTCTGCTCCACATGCATTGGACGATCCCGCATACCAACAACGAAGCGGGCCGTGTGACCGGTGACGGTCAGGAAGTTCCCGACTATGGCGTCTACAAGGACAAGGAGTGGCCGAATCCGGAAAAGGGCTTTGCGGCGATGATTACGATGATGGATGACGATATGGGCAGGTTGTTTGCGCTTTTGCGGGAACTTGATATCGACAACGATACTCTCGTGATCTTCACGTCGGATAATGGCCCGCATAACGAGGGCGGGCACGATCATGATTTTTTTGATTCGAACGGTCCGCTCAAGGGCTACAAGCGCTCGATGCACGATGGTGGAATTCGGGTTCCCTTTATCGCCAGATGGCCTGGAAAAATTCAGGAAGGCACGGTCTCTGATCTTCCTTCAGCGTTCTGGGATTTCCTCCCAACGGCTTGCGAAGCTGCCGGGATCAGCGCGCCGGAAGATATCGATGGCGTTTCGTATCTGCCTACTCTGCTGGGAAATTCCGGGGAACAGAAAAAGCATGAGTATCTGTATTGGAGCAGCCGGGAAGGAGCCACCTCGATCGGTGTCAGATATCAAAATTGGAAGCTGGTCAAATACCGGGAAACCAAAGCGAACCAAAAGAAGGGCAGTGACGCAATAGGCCCGCAAGACTGGCGTTTGTATGATGTTTCGAAAGATCCAGGTGAAGAAACGAATCTGGCGG
>JAHDCN010000085.1:0-4808 GCA_020629815.1 Verrucomicrobiota bacterium | reverse complement strand
CATTTCCTCCGCGGACTGGGAGGTGTCGCCCTTGCGCTGCCGCAACTCGAAGCAATGGGCGCCGGCTCGACGCCCGACTCTCCGATGCGGATGCTTTGCGTGGGGAACAACTTCGGCTTTGTCCCGCAGCTGTTTTTCCCGGAAGAAACAGGCACCGACTACCGGATGCCGAGTTTGCTGGAGCCATTGGCGGATCATCGAAAAGACTTTTCGGTTTTTTCTCAACTGGACCACGGCACTGAGGGCGTTGGAGGCCATGGTGGCGTGCACGCTTTTCTCTCCGGAGTTCTTTCGAAGAATTCGAATGGCTTCGCGGAGGCGAATATTTCCGTCGATCAAAAAGCGGCTGCCCATGTCGGTGGCGCAACGCGCTATCCTTCGCTTCAGTTTTCCTACGGGGCCTCCTCGGGCAATACGCTTTCCTGGGCGGCTTCGGGTGTCGCGATTCCCCCCGTCGAGGAACTCAGCAAAATCTTTGCCCTGCTGTTTCAGGCTGGTGAAGAGAAAAGCCTCGATGAGATCCGCCAGGTTCATTCGCAAAAACGCAGCATTCTCGACTTGGTTCGCATCGATGCGGAAAGCCTGTCGCGCCGGATCGGCAAAGCGGACAAAGAAAAGCTCGATCAGTATTTCACCTCCGTACGGGAACTGGAGAAGAAGCTGGTGCAGTCTTCCAACTGGCTGGATAAGCCAAAGCCGAAGGTCGATTACCAGTTACCGGAAGATGCGGACGATCTGGAATTCGTCGATATTCTTTCCTACTACTACGATCTGGTCGCGCTCGCTTTGCAGACGGATTCGACACGAGTGATCACCTTTGAGATTAGCGGGATCGGTGCGAATTCCGGAGGCCTGCCGATTACGCGAGGCTATCACCAACTCACTCACCACGGCAGGGTCGAGAGCTACATCGAAGAACTATCGATCATTGAGAAAACTCAGACTCGAGCCTTTGCCAACTTTCTGACGAAAATCAAAGAGGTCGAAGAACCTAACGGCAAAACGCTGTTCGATAATACCATGACGCTGTTCGGCAGCGGCATGGGCAATGCCTCGTCTCACTCGAACAAGGACCTGCCGCTGCTGCTAGCAGGTGGAGGTTTTCGCCACGGCGAACATATTCGCTTCGAGAAGGACAAGGCGCGGGGAACTCACACCCCAGCCTGCAATCTGTATGTTTCGATGCTGCAGCGTTTCGGGATGGAGATTGATCAGTTCAACACCTCCAGCGGAACTCTGACCGGTTTGGAAGTCGCGTAATTTTGCTTCGGAAAAACATGAGATCGCTGCTGTTTTTTCTTCTCCTGATTGGGGTCGGCTTTTCCTGCGCGGAAGAGAAGACGATCTCGGTCCCTTTGTCTGATTCGATTCCGGCTTTTGTCGAGAAATACTGTCTCGACTGCCACGACGATCTGACCACCAAAGGGGACAGGGATTTTTTGCCGTTCCTCGATGACCCGCATGGTTCGGACCAGTTTCTTGCACTGGAAGAGATTCTCGATCAGCTGAACCTCGGCGAAATGCCGCCAAAAAAAGACAATGTCGATCAGCCGTCCGATGAGGAACGTCGTGCCACAGTGGCAGAGATCACCCGTTACCTGTTAGCAGAATCGGAGGCCCACAAGGCAAAGGAAACCGTCCTTCGTCGACTCACCCGGCACGAATATAGAAACACCATGCGCGACCTGCTTGGCGTGGATCCAAACCTGCCGGACCCGACCATCGATTTTCCCGCCGACGCGGATTCCCATGGCTTTACCAACGTCGGAGAAACTCAGGTGCTTTCCGATCATCAATTGAATCTCTATCTCCAGGCGGCGCGTGAATACGTGGATGCCGCCCTGGTTTTTCACCGGGAGGAACCGGCGACTCAACAGTGGAATATCGTTCCAACCAATTTCACCAAAAATACAGTCGGTGCCTCTCAGGTTGCCTGGTGGGTGGTAGCCGAGGACGGCAGCTGGTTCGACATCGGCCACGGGGAGCCGAATGATCGGCGACTGAGTGTGCCTGACAATATGAAACGGGGCATGCCAGCCGACGGGATGTATCGAGTGACCGTGAAAGCGGCCGGGATGAATCGTCTCGATCATGGCTACGACCCGGAGATTCTCGGCATCGATACAGCTCAACCGATCAAGCTCGGTGTTTGGTTTGCCGATGATGCAAGTGCCTTGAACAAGACGACGATTCGCGGGCGCAGGCTGGTGGATACTTTCTCTCTGAAAGACAACGAGGCCGACACCTACACGACCACAGCCTGGGTTCCCAAAGGTGGTATTCCCAGTTTCAACTGGATCAACGGCTCCGGAGCAGCCAAGCGTCCGGTGCGTATGATTCTGGAAAATTACCACCCGGAGGCGATCCGGATCACACCGACTCGGGCGGATGAAATGCGTGAGAACGGCAATCCGATCAGCGATGAAGAAGTGGAGAAACACAACGCAAGCATCGTGCCTCCGGCCAAAGTTTATCGCGGGCCGCGTCTGCGGATTTTCAAGGTCAAAATCGAAGGCCCTCTCGTGGAAGAATGGCCGCCGGCCAGTCATCAACTTTTAGTCGGCGAAACTCTGGACGCCAACGAGGTCGATATCCCGGGGGCGATGACTCGCTTCGCCAGTCGCGCCTACCGCAAGCCGGTTCGAGCCAATGAAATCGGCCATCATATTGGCCACGTCTATCACCTGATGGGCACCGGCAAGTCCACCTCCGAAGCTCTGAAGGCCGGGTTCTCTTCGATTCTTTGCTCGCCGAAATTTCTCTTTCTCAATGAAGGTGCACTCGAAGATTCGGCCAGCATGAATATCCATCAGTTCGCCAGTCGATTGTCGTATTTTTTCTGGAGCACAATGCCGGACGAGAGACTGCGAGAATTGGCTGACAACGGCGAACTGTTGAAGCGGGAAGTGCTCGAGAAAGAAATTGATCGTTTGATTGATGATTCCCGCGGCTCCGAGTTTGCAAAGCATTTCAGCAACGCCTGGCTACGTCTGGACAAGCTCGGCACTATGCCTCCCGGACCGAAACAATTCCCCACTTACCTGCGCCGCCGGCTGGAGCAAGGCATGAGAACGGAGACCGAGATGTTGATTACTCATGTGTTGAAAGAAAACCTACCGGCCACGGAGTTTCTTTCCGCCGACTACTCTTTTCTCAATGACAACATGGCCGAGCACTACCGCGTGCCGGGTGTGGAAGGAGAGCAGTTTCGCAAAGTATCGTTTCCCGCGGAAGCACGACGGCGCGGTTTGCTGGGACATGCGAGTATTTTGACTGCAACCGCCAACGGAGTGGAAACCTCGCCCATTGTTCGTGGAGTTTGGGTATTGGAAAGTTTGCTGGGCACACCACCCTCTCCCCCGCCGCCCGATGTTCCCGCCATCGAGCCCGATATCCGAGGTGCGACTACGATTCGTGAGCAATTAGAGAAACACCGATCAGTCGCTGCCTGTGCCGATTGTCATGCCAAGATCGACCCCTGGGGATTTGCCCTCGAGTTTTACGACCCAATCGGTGGCCTGCGTGAGAAATATCCGCGCACCGGAAAAGGCCCAGCCAAACCAATCGACGGTTCCGCAACGTTACCCGATGGAATCACCATCGCTAATGAGCAGGATCTGTCTGACCAACTGCTCGCCCGCGAGGAATTGTTTACCAAAAACCTGATCAAGAAACTGCTCACGTACGGAACCGGCCGGGAGCCGGGACTACAGGATCAAGCGGCGATTGAAACTCTGTTCAAGCGCAACCAGACAAAAGCTGGAGGTTTCCGCGATCTGGTAAAATCGATCGCGATGAGCCGCACTTTTCGTCAGCGTTGACGCGACCCCAAATCCATTGACCTGTCGCTGATAAATTGCGATCTTCTTTGGGTGAAAGTTTTCCCCATACTACTCTGCCTGCTTTTTCCTATACTGGCTCAGGCTGGTCCAACTCGGACGTGGACTTCCAGCTCCGGTTCTTCACTGGAAGCCGAGCTAATCGACAAACGCGACAACAGCCTCCGGCTGAAACGAACCGACAATGGTCAAACTCTGGTGGTTCCTCTGCCATCCCTCTCAAAGGAAGATCAGGACTGGTTTGCTACCTATGAAGCCTCGCTGCAGAAAGATGCGGCACGAATGGCGGGGGCCAAAGAGGGGCCTTATGCGGATTCCATTCAGGGCGAATGGGTCAAGTTTCCGAAGGAGAAGCTCGGATTGGTTTTTCAGTTTTACGCCGACCGGGCGGTGACGCGTGGCAAGGATCAGCTGTATCCCTTGTTTCTGCACATGCATGGAGCTGGTGCCCGGGCCGACGACGTTGAAGTGGGCAAAGTGGAAATCGCAGCACAGGAATTGGTCAAAACTCACTACGACGACAATCCCTGTTTCATCTGCGTGCCGCTGTGTCCGCCTGATGTTTTCTGGGGCCAGCAAACCGATAAGCTGGAAGCAATCATTGACGACCTGGTTGCCAACCTGCCTATCGACCGGGACCGAATTTACCTGTCGGGCTATTCCATGGGTGCCGGTGGGGTAACCTCCCTGATTAGTTCCCGTCCTGACCAGTACGCGGCTGCCTTTTTTGCCGACGGCAATCCAAAGCCAGACTGGCCGGGCACGGTGAAAACCAGTCTGCTCTTCTATTATTCCAACGAGCGCGACTCGAGCAAGATCGCCGGTTTCGCTGAGCAGTTCAAAGCCGAAGGCGGCGAGATCCAGTTCACTATTCTCGACGACACCGATCACAACGGCATCCACTGGAAAGTCGCGAAAGAACCGAAAAACTACGAGTGGCTGTTTTCGCAAAGCCGCAAGAGTGAGTGA
>JAHDCN010000084.1 GCA_020629815.1 Verrucomicrobiota bacterium | reverse complement strand
CCTGCAACAGCGTCTCAAAGTAGCCGAAATATTGCGTCCTTTCTGCAAAGGTATTGCCCAGCAAGACAACACGATCATTCTTTTTGAATTGGATCGCCTTCCCTGATTCTCCATACGAGATCGATGCAGGAAAAAGCGCGAGAATCAGCAACTTTAGAAGGGTAGGCATGATTGAGCTTAGTATTAGACATGAATCTTCATCAATGGCGCATATCCCAGAAAACAAAAAAGCACCCGGCGTTGCCACCGGATGCTCTTTGTTAATTCGTAAAGGATAATCCTAAATTTTAGGAATCCATTTCAGCTTCCGCAGCAGCACCGCGTTCGGCCATGGCTGCCTTGCGGCTCATCTTCACGCGACCGCGCTCGTCGATGCCGATACACTTGGCCCAGACCATGTCTCCGACTTTGACAACGTCTTCCACTTTCTCGACGCGGAAGTCCGCGAGCTCGGAAATGTGGATCATGCCGTCTTTGCCGGGAAGCACTTCGATGAAGGCTCCAAAGTTGGTCGTGCTGACCACTTTGCCGTTGTACATCGCACCGACTTCGATCTCAGCAGTCTGGCGTTTCACCAGCTCCACTGCGCGATCCAAAGCTTCTTTGTGCGCTGCGTAAATCGCAACGGTTCCGTCGTCTTCGATGTTGATGTCTGCACCAGTCTCGGCCTGAATGCCTTTGATGTTTTTCCCGCCAGGTCCGATGAGTTCGCCGATTTTCTGTGGGTCAATCTTGAGGCTTTCAATCCGCGGAGCGTGCTCGCTCAGATCTGCAGGAGCGCTAATCGCAGCGTCCATCACCTCGAGAACATCCATCCGGCCTTTGGTCGCCTTATCAACACCTTCAAACAGAATGTCGAGTGGGATACCGGGCAGTTTCAAGTCAAGCTGGTAGCCAGTCACCCCTTCAGTGGTTCCACAGAGTTTGAAGTCCATGTCACCGAAGAAGTCTTCGCTACCGATAATGTCGAGAATGGTCACATGACGCTCCATTTCTCCCGCATCGGAAAACTCGGTCACCAATCCGCAGGAGATACCTGCGACCTGGCGTTTCAGTGGAACACCTGCGTCGAGCAGAGCCATACTTCCAGAACAAACAGACGCCATCGAAGTCGAACCGTTTGATTCCATCACTTCACTGGTTACCCGAATCGCATACGGGAAATCTGCTTCGTCAGGAATCACTGGCTCAATGGAACGCTCAGCAAGAGCACCGTGACCAATCTCACGACGGTTGAATCCACCCATACGACCGGCTTCACCAACGGAAAATGGTGGGAAGTGGTAGTGCAGGATGAAACGCTTGGTGTCTTCGCCACCTGCGTAGTTGTCGAGGTATTGCTTCTCATCGCCAGGAGCGAGAGTGGCAATCGCCAATGCCTGAGTTTCCCCACGAGCGAACAGAGACGTTCCGTGAGTTCGAGGCATGATCGTTGTTTCAGCAGAAAGTGGACGAATGGTATTTTCGTCACGTCCGTCACAGCGCTTACCTTTGTCGAGGATACTGATTCGGAATGCTTTCTTCTGCACGAAATCAAAGGCTTGATTGATATCAAACGATTCCGCATCAGGAAACTTTTCCAAAATCGCCTCTTCGAGATCTTTGCGGAGAGCTCCAGTCGCTTTACCGCGCTCGACCTTACTTGGCTTGTAGATGGCGTCTTCGATGCGATCACCGATCACTTCGTAGGCGATATCCAGCAGCTCCTGCTTGGCCACATTCAGTTCGTATTCGCGCTTCTCTTTGCCAACACGCTTCGCCAGTTCCTCGATTGCATCGAGAATCGGCTGAATCGCGTCCTGAGCGAAAGTCAGAGCCTTTTTGAACTCTTCATCTGGAACTTCATCGCCAGCACCTTCGATCATGATCACCTTGTCACGAAGACCGGCATACACGAGATCGAGATCACTCTCTTCGCGTTGTTCGAAAGTTGGGTTAGCGACAAATTCACCATTGATTCGGCCAACACGCACTGCAGCGATTGGGCCGGCAAACGGGATGTCCGAAATTGTCAGCGCAGCGGAAGCTCCGTTCATGCTGAGAATATCGGAATCGTTCTCGAGGTCGGCACTCAACAGCAGAGAAACCACCTGAGTGTCGTAAAAGTAGCCTTTCGGGAACAACGGACGCAGAGGACGGTCAGTCATCCGACAGGTGAGAATTTCCTTCTCTGTAGGGCGGCCTTCACGCTTGAAGTAACCTCCGGGAAAACGACCGGCAGCTGCGGCCTTTTCCTTGTATTCGACAGAAAGCGGGAACCAGTCCTGCCCTTCGCGAACACTTGTTTGAGACACAGCAGTGACCATCACCACCGTCTCGCCGACTTGAACGGTAACCGCTCCGTCAGCCAACCGGCCCATACGGCCAGTCTCGATTTTCATTTCTTGCCCGCCAACCTGGCAGGTAATTGTTTCAGTACTCATTTTTGTTTTTCTATTTTCTTCGTAAAAACACCAAATTGATTCGATTTTCTAAAGGCTAGCCTTTGGATATCGGAGTTCAGACGATTGGGTCTGACTTAACAGGGTTAGGTCCGGGACCTAACAGGGTATGATCAGAGAGGTAACCCTGTTTGCTCATGTCACTTAGCACCGATGATGCTAATGACTTCCCTAAAACGCGAAAAGCGCCGGTGTTTACCGACGCAGTCCGAGAGTTTTGATGGCATTCTGATACCGATCAGGCTGGGTTCTTGCCAGATAGTCGAGAAGCTTTCTCCTACGAGCTACAAGGCGAAGAAGGCCGCGACGAGAAGAGAGATCCTTCTTGTTCTCCGACATATGCTCCGTGAGTTGCGTAATCCTTTCACTAAGGCGGGCAATCTGCACGTCAGCGCTACCGGTATCTGTTGCATGGAGCTTCAGATCGGCAGAGCCAGATTTTTCTTCAGTTGTTGCTGATTCACTCATTTTCGGTCAAATCGGGCATCACCTTGATGCCGGTTTTTGGTCTTTTCCGTTACGGCGGCAATTCAATCACACTATCACGCAGATGCAATGGAAAAGATAAGCAATTATGGAGTTTTTCTGAGCCTTGAGAAGCACGTAAATGTGATAAAAAGGCGGAGCCTCACGACTCCGCCCTCAAAATACGTGTAAAGCGAGTTTCCGGCCTACTGGACGGTCGCTTCGATTTTCATGCGAGTGCTGGACAACATACCTCCAGAAGAAGGATTGATGGTTTCAATACGCATCTCATCCACCATCCAGATATCGCCGAACTTTTTGCCGTGAAGGACTTCGAAACGACGAATCGGACGTCCACTCTGGTTGTAGCCCATCATTTTCATCAAGCCTCCGCTATTCTTGTGAATCCAACAGTCAACGGTCGCATAGTTACCTTTTCCATCCGGGTTACGAACGGTTACCTTCCAAACTTTCTGCCCTTTCAAGAGGCCTTCGCCTGTGATGCGGGCATTGGGCCAGTAAAGAAACCGCATGGAAAGATCATCATACGTGACATCGGTGCCACGAATCTTTTCGCCATACTTGCTGGAAGACACGGTGCCTGGTTTTGCCCCGTTAACACCTTCATAAAGAGCAAACGCATTCTGCTTGGTGTTGAGGCCAATCATCTGCGAGGGATTGGAAAAGATGAACCGGATTGAATCAGGCTTCAAAGACAACAAAAATGGTGTCTTCTTCAACCCCTGACGGAGGTGACCGGAAAAATCCCGGTTATACATAGTGTAGCTATAACGGACCAGTTTCAGAACATCGTCTGCTGTCAGCTGATCGATCGTTTTCCCGGCAAATGGGGGCTGACCGTTGGTCGGTGGAGTCTCTTGAGACTGTGCGAGGTGCTTGCTACCCAAAAGAGCAGAAACGGTAAGAAGGGAGAAAAATACTGTTTTCTTCATTATCAATTAGGACTTGGTTGTCACGGGTTTGACGATCTGCCTTCAACATACATGCAAATTTCAGAGCGAAAAGTGAAAGATTTCCCGATTATTTGAAAATCTTAATTAAATTATCATACTGATACGACTCACTGTGAATTTTTGCAGAAACTGGCAGGATTCTTTTGTCGGAAAATTATTCTTTCCGATCATTTATGCCTTTGCAACGTTTGCTACCACAAAATCCTTATGCAAAACCATCGCCTCGTTCTTCCGCAGCATTTAAACCACTATGGGTTTTTATTCGGAGGCTATCTTTTGATGTGGGTTGATGAAATGGCATGGCTCGCAGCCAGTCATGATTATCCAGACTGTAAGTTCGTGACGGTCGGAATGGATGCAGTGGAGTTTAAGAAAAGTGTCCGGGAAGGATCTATCCTCGAATTTACCGCAGATAAAATCCGCCAAGGTGAGACTTCGGTAACTTATTCCGTGATTGTTCGGCGTGACGATGAAGAGATCTTTTCGACGGCAGTCACTTTAGTTCGCGTTGATAGCGAAGGAGAAAAACAATGCCTTCCCATCTGATCAATTTTTGTTAGTGTTCCGCGTCCTTTTTCCCACACTATGAGTAGCCGTTCTACAACCTCCGACAGCCCCCTCGTGGTAATCGGCTCACTCAATATTGACTATGTTTCGCGGGTAGATGAACTACCAGCCGCCGGGGAGACAGTCATAGCAGATGATATTACCACCTGCAGAGGAGGCAAGGGAGCGAATCAGGCGATATCGGCCAGCCGCCAGGGGCAGCAAGTGATCCTCTTTGGTTCAATTGGAGACGACGAAAATGGAGCATCTTATCAAAAGCAGTTGTCGGCGGAAGGTATCGACGTCAGCAAAATCCAAGAAGTCCCCTGCTCGACCGGTGCCGCTTTTATCACTGTCGATTCCGATGGCGAAAATACGATTGTGGTCGCAGGTGGAGCTAACGATTTTTTAACCCGGGACGACATTCTCGAAGGTGCCTCCGTGATCGAAGGCGCGAGCGCATTACTGCTTCAATTCGAAGTCCCACAACCGACGATCGTAGAAGCGATATCTATTGCGAACGAGCACGAGGTGCCGGTAATCATCAATCCCAGTCCTGCCAATGCAGCCTTCCCCTGGCACGAAGTTCAGACAGATTACTTGATCGTGAACGAATCTGAAGCGGAGGATTTGCTGGAGTTTGAGGCTACTTTCTTTTCCGCTTCGGAGGTGCGCCAGCGAATTCACGAGTTGCGGATCAAATGCCTGATCGTCACGCGGGGCAGTAAAACCACACTGGTTTTTCCAAACACAGGAGATCCCTACGAGGTGGACACACTTGCAGTGTTGGCAATCGACACCGTTGGTGCCGGAGATGCATTTGCAGGGTGTTTTGCCGCCTGGATTGCTGCAGGAAGCGAACCTCTCGACGCTATCAGAGCAGCCAATTGCGCAGGAGCTCTGACGACCCTTGGTGGCGGAGCTCAGCGACCGATACCTGATCGGGAAAGAGTGGAACAGCATTTGGAGCAGATACCAGTACCGAAGCAGACTTGAGTTTTGCCGCAGTTTCCGTTAAAGGAACGTTATGGCACTTATCTACATCAAGATTTTTCATATCATCGGCGCGTTCTGCCTGTTTCTTGGATTCGGTGGACTTCTGGCAATCGGAGAGAACCGGACTCATATCAATCGACTCGTAGCCAGTCTTCATGGCGCGGGATTGCTGATTCTTTTTCTCACTGGCTTTGCCGCTCAGGGAATGGGAAAAATGGGGTTTCCCGGTTGGTTAATTACCAAGATTGTTCTTTGGGTGGTAATGGTTCTCCTTTTCGTTTTCACCAAGCGCGACAAGATCCCTGCCAAAATCGGAGTGGTTCTGTCTCTATTGGTTGGCGCAATCATTGCCTGGCTTTGTCTCGCTAAACCATTTTAGGCTTCACTTATGCGTGCTCTCCTTGGATTTTCTTTTTTTGTATTTTTCAACGCCTCAGCATTTGCTGAATCTCTGCCCGATTGGCCGCAATTCCGCGGCCCTTTGGGAAATGGCGTGGCAGATGCTGAAGACCTCCCGGTCAAATTTGGGGAGAGTGACGCTTTGGTCTGGAAGACCAAGCTCCCGGGCAGAGGCTGGTCTTCACCCGTTTCCCGGAACGGGAAGATCTGGCTCACTACAGCAGCCGAGATTGTTCCTTCGGAAGAAGAGCGGATTAAGCTTCTGACCGAAGCAGGCGACGACCCGAAGAAATTCAAGGTTCGTCAGATCATGAGTTCGATCATGATCGGGATACAGGTGATTGACTGGAAGACAGGAAAGCTGGAGAAAGAAATCGAGCTGAAAAAAATCGATGCGCCGGATTCCATTCACTCTCTAAATAGCTATGCCTCGCCAACACCGGTTTTGGATGGTGGAAAGCTCTATGCCCATTTTGGCACCTTTGGCACTTGGTGTGTCGATACGGAAAACGGAGAAGTGGTATGGCAAACGCGCCTGCCTCTTGAGCACAGTGTCGGCCCGGGAAGCTCGCCTTTTATCTATGAGGATAAGCTGATCCTCATTTGCGACGGAGTGGATCAGCAATATGTCACCGCTCTGGACAAAAACTCTGGCAAAGAGATTTGGAAAACGGACCGCCCAGCTATGAGAGCGCCAACCGGCGACCAGAAAAAGGCATACAATACTCCAATCGTAATCCAGGCAAAGGGGCAGGAGAACAAGCAGCTAATCTGCATGGGCTCGCAGTGGCTGGTCAGCTATGATCCCGATTCCGGGAAAGAAAACTGGCGCCTCGACCACGGCAAAGGATTCTCTGTGGTTCCTCGACCGGTATTTTCCGAAGAGCACCAGCTGATTTATATCTCAACCGGATTCGGCAAACCGGAACTCTGGGCGGTGAGACCAGATGGAAAGGGTGATATTACCGAGCAGGAAGACATGGTGGCGTGGAAAGATCCGAAACGGATTCCAGCCAGACCTTCTCCGTTGCTTTTGGGAGATGAACTCTACGTTCTCACAGAGGGCGGAATCGCAACCTGCTTTGACGCCGCAACCGGAACAGTGCATTGGACCGAGCGCGTAGGAGGGAATTATTCTGCTTCCCCTCTTTTTGCGAATGGAAGAATCTATCTTTTTAGCGAAGAAGGAAAGTCTACCGTTCTCAAACCTGGAAAAGAGTATTCCATTGATTCTGAAAACCAACTGAACGAAGGGGTGATGGCTTCACCGTTGGCTTCCGATGCAAACCTTTTGGTCCGAGGAAAGGAAAGCTTGTATCGGTTTCGAAAGTAGGTTCACTCCGACCGAAAAATACTACGAGCCTGCCGGGCATCTTTCTCGATCTGCATCTTCAGTGCTTCGATTCCTTCGAATTTCATTTCGCCTCTCAAAAACTGCACGAATTCGACCTCGAGGTCTTCCCCGTAGATTTCGTGTTCGAGCCCAAACAGGTGGACCTCCAGTAGTCTGGTAGCCAGTCCCCCTTCGACTGTGGGGCGATAACCTAGATTAGCGACACCATCCCAGGAGTCCCCTGCCCCGTATGCTCGCACTGCATAGACTCCTGTGGGAGGAAGCTGTTCACTGTGCACTGCCAAATTGGCTGTGGGAAAGCCAATCGTCCGGCCCAACTTTTGTCCTTCGACCACTGTGCCGAAAACGGTGTAATCCCTGCCCAGCAATTTGCGGGCTACACCAAAATCTCCCGAAGCAACGGCCTCTCTGATTCGGGTGCTACTCGCACGGACACCCTCTATTTCCACGGTTTTAGCACCGCTGACTTCAAATCCATTTTGCCCACCCAACTCTTCTAAAAGCTGGACGTCCCCTCTTCTTCCAGCTCCGAAACGCCAATCTTCCCCAACGGAAATCAGTTTGACCCCCGCTTCCGGTGCAGCGGCCACCAACAGTTCGACGAACTCTCTGCCTTCGAGACTGGCGAACTCCCGATCAAAAGGAATCATCAATACATGACGAATCCCTATATCCTGCAACAGGCGAAGCTTGTGTGACGTGGCGCAAAGCAAACGCGGCGCACTCCGTGGCATGATCACTTCCACCGGGTGGGGATCAAAGGTTACGGCAACCGCATCACCTCCGCCTTGTGCCGCTGAATCCAATGCCGCCTGAATTACGGCCTGATGACCGAGATGCAGGCCATCGAATACGCCAATCGCCAGATGCAATGGTCCGGAAAGATGCTCAAGGTCAGCTATTTTCCGGATCACATTCATAAGCCTCACGCACCCCGCAATCTCGATACCTCCGGAAGGCTCAACATCTTCGCAATAATGTCTTCCCGGTCTCCGTGCTTGAGTTCCTCAAAAGTAACGGAACGCTCGAGGTCGAATTTTCCCGAACGGGTTCTGCGTAAGGCTCCCAGGTGCGCACCACAGCCCAGTTCCTGACCAATATCATGGGCATAGGTCCGAACATAAAAACCTTTGCTGCAACGAACAGTGAAATCAACTTTGGGTAGAGATATGCTATCGATCCGGCCATTATAAACGTGAACAAACCGTGGCTCCCGTTTCACTTCTTTGCCCTGACGCGCCAGCTTGTAGAGCGGCACCCCATCTTTTTTAATGGCGGATACCATCGGAGGGGTCTGGTAGAAATCGCCCCGAAACTTATCAAATGCCTCTTTGATTTGGTCCTCTGAAAAATCAGGCACTTCTTTTTCCTCCTCGACTTCACCCTCGGCATCCTGAGTGTTGGTTGTCTGCCCGAGAGTCAATGATCCGACATACTCCTTGTCTTCGGCCATAAGCAGATCCTGAATCTTGGTCGCCTTGCCTATCACCAAAATCAGCAATCCGGTGGCCATTGGGTCCAACGTTCCGCAATGACCTATTTTTTTCGTATTCAGGGTACGCCGGGCTACAGCCACAACATCATGC
Organism: Verrucomicrobiota bacterium; assembly: GCA_020629815.1. GTDB lineage: Bacteria > Verrucomicrobiota > Verrucomicrobiia > Verrucomicrobiales > DEV007 > Arctic95D-9. The sequence goes on along the minus strand of JAHDCN010000084.1, from coordinate 1,755 downwards.
GAGGTCATATCCTGACCCTTATCAACTAACAGAACTCCTGTGACGGGATTCGCTTCGCTCATACAGCTTTTTTACAATCGGAGCGCGAAAACTATCTCCGAAGTGAAAAATTGAAACTGCTTTTTCCCACCTATCTTTTGGAGATCAACTGCCCCTGTGATGGCATTTCGTGAAAGCTGGAGACCGCTTTGCGAAAACGGGGAAAAGCTTCCTCACGTTTACCGGGAAGGGTCCAGGCAAGGATCTGGTAAAAATTGTCACGACCTTTCACGTAGGTATTGAAATAGTCGATCTCCGTTTGATCAACAATACCGGAGATTTGGATGCGATACGCGTCGAGGCCATTCAGCTCAACTTTGGAAGGTTCCGTAACTTTGGAGTTATCGATTTCTTCGGCGCTAATCTTTGCTGCTGCCTTCGCAAACTGTTCACAAGTAAACCCATTAGGGAAGTCTTTTCGAGGCTCAGGAATCACCACCATGAACTCTTCCCGAAACAAGTTCCCCACCTGAAGCGTGGCATCGTGGGACTCCAGGCTTAAACGCCGCCATCCTCCGGGGCCAGTCATAGAAGCCAGACCATCAGCGGTGTGATAGACATGAGGTTGCTTCACCTTGGCCATCTCTTTCCGTGCGCCCTGTGAAACGAAATAAACCGCAGCGGCCAACATTCCAAGGGAACAAACACCGCTAACTGCATTCACGACCTTCCAAAAGGTGGTGCCCTTCATCATGGTTTGAATCAACGATACGATAAAAAGAATCGGCAATCCGAAAAAAAGAAAGATTGAGATGATCATCAAGATCATCGACTCGACAGGGAGGGTGCCACCGAAAGTTTCCATTGTTAAAGTAGTTTTATATCCAACATATCTTTCATAATTTCAAGGGAAAAGATCATCTGACTGAATTTCGCTCTCTAAAACTGCTTCTCCCCGTGATAGGATGGTCGGCATGTCAAAGAGAAGACTGGCCTGGTATTTTGTTTTGGGAGGGGCCGCTGGCTTAATCGTCATGTTGTTTAATCCAGTCAATTCAACCTTGCTTCGCCTGACACTGATTGGTTGTATCAGCATCGTTTGGGTTGGGATCTGGCTTCTGCTTCCATCGACAAGGGCTAACAGGAGAATTTTTTTCGGAGTCTCTCTGTGCCTAATCATACCATTCTGTCTGCCGGGCAGAATGATTGATCGGAATCAGCTTCATCAAAGCTATCTGAACCATATACTTCACTTTGAAGGCGTCCGCTACCATTGGGGAGGAGAGAACAGCATAGGTATTGACTGTTCAGGGCTACCGCGGCGCTCCCTTATGAAAGCCCTTTTTGACCGGGGGATCCTAACCGCAAACGGCCGTCCGCTTCGGCAATTTCTTGAACTCTGGTGGTTTGACTCCAGTGCCCGTGCCCTCTCAGAATCGCACCGGAAATACACCATTCCACTGGGAGTCGAGGGAACGGTTCGTGACCTCGACTACAGCAAGCTTGTTGCCGGAGATTTAGCGATCACAAAAAACGGTGTTCACGCCCTGGTCTATCTCGGAGATGAAAGATGGATTCAGGCGGATCCCGGTGCGGGAAAGGTAGTCCATCAGCACAAAGACGAACCGAACTCCTGGTTTTCCGTGCCCATTTCCCTTTATCGTTGGACATTACTTACTCAGTAGTCAGTTTCCCAATGGGTATCTTCATCCCAAATCACCACATCCAGCAAGTTGGAGTAGTCGTCGGTCCAATCGATTGGTCTGGCTTCCTTCT
>JAHDCN010000570.1 GCA_020629815.1 Verrucomicrobiota bacterium | reverse complement strand
GGCATCGCCTGCGCCGCTCCGTAGCCAGCCATGAACTGCGACTCATCCAACCAGGCAGAATCAGCCACCACTTGATCTGCGATCAACGGTAGCACGACATGCCCGCCACCAAAAACCAGAGCACCGGCCTGATACATGGAGGAAAACAGAGCCAACACATCCGACTGCTTCGCCAATAGCGGAAGACCAAATAGACCGGCAAAGAACAGAGCCAGGCACACGCCGCCCACGACCATACCCTGTTGGGTGCCGGACGTAACCCTGTTAGGTCGATGACCTAACCCTGTTGAGTCCGCATTTTTCAGTAGGAAAAATCCGAGAATGGCTCCCGCTGCAATCACTATCAGCTGCGCAAACGGCACGCCATTCCAAAGCATGAAAGCTGCCGCGCCCATAGCGATTAGCGTCGTCGTGCGATCAGGACAGAGCGATTTGGCCATCTGCAGGACGGCTTTGAAAATCACTACGACTACCGCGATTTGCAGCCCCATCAGCCAACCTGCGTTTCCGATATCAGCAAACTTCGCAACACCGATTCCGATAAGCGTCATCAACAAGGCTGACGGTAAAGTAAAGCCCAACCAGGCAGCAAATGCCCCGGGCCAACCAGCCTGTTTCCAGCCAATCGCAAAGCCCAGCTGACTACTGGCAGGTCCGGGCAGGAATTGGCAAAGCGCCAAAGTGTCTGCAAAATCTTCGTCCTTCACCCATTGCAATTTTTCCACAAATCGCTCACGGAAAAAACCAATGTGCGCCGTCGGACCACCAAAAGCGGTAACACCCAGCAGAAGAAATTCGCGAAAGATAGAGAGCGGATTCACCTATCAGCAGTAGCGCGGATTGGCGTTGGGGAAAGTGACGAATTTGGTGCAGGCAAGCTACAAACCAATCGGCCAATCACCTCTCGAACAATGCCAAAACCGCAGAACATTCACCGTTTCCTCAGCTTCATCTACCTCGTAGACGATACGATAATCCCGATGCAGCCAATACTTGATGGATCGATCCAGATACTCTGGACAAGGAGCCCCAATGAAAGGTTGTTTCGACAGAGCAGCCTCCGCCTCATCGATTAAACTCTCTCCTATTTCCAGTGCCGCTTCGGGATTTATCCGCGAAATAAAACTAACAGAATCTCCCAAGTCTTGAATAGAGGTTGGCGCAAATACTACTTGGTAATGCATTTCTTCAGGAACTTTTTAGCCTCATCAGAAGTCATTCCCTTTCCCTCCCGTAACTCTTCTCGAGCGTCCTCTACACCTGTGACAAAAGCAATCTCGCGAACGATTTGTGAAAACGTCGTATCATCCGGGAGCTCTTGTATCGTTTTCAAAGCAAGCTGCTTATCACTCATGTTTTTTATGGTAGCCGAACTGCCCTCCGAAATAAAGTGTTATTTTGAGCAGTATGAGAAAATTCCTTCCCCGCACTTAGATCTTGAGTCTCGACCTCTTCACGAAGCCGAAGCTTTGCGCAGCTTCTCCAAAATTGCCTTCCCCACCCCGCGATCCGGGACAGGCTCGGCGATGATCTCGTCGACACCGAGTTCATCCATCATGCCGATCACGTGGAACAGACGAATTCCTGCTTCGGCGACACGGCCACTGCCCGGGCTTAGCACCTGGACGTGATCCCATTCATGCAAATCGAGATAGCCGTCCTTGGGTTGGCCACGATAGCT
>JAHDCN010000569.1 GCA_020629815.1 Verrucomicrobiota bacterium | reverse complement strand
GAAAGAACCGAAAAACTACGAGTGGCTGTTTTCGCAAAGCCGCAAGAGTGAGTGAGTCTGGCGGGGGTGAAAGCTGTCATGAATTCACCGGTTCAGGAAGTTACCGTCGTCGGAGGTGGGAGCGCCGGGTTGCTGTCGGCGATCACTATGAAGCGCCACCTTCCGGCGTTGCGAGTCAGACTGGTCTACTCTTCGAAAATTCCCGTCATTGGAGTCGGCGAGGGCACTACCCGATCGATGCCGCCTTTTATTCACGGATTTCTCGGAATTCCTCCGACTCTTTTTCATCATCAGGTGAAACCCACCTACAAGCGGGGAATTAAATTTCTCTGGGGGCCTCGCGATCACTTCCATTATACCTTTACCAATCAACTGGATATTCAGGCCCCGGACCTGTCTAAACCTAACGGTTTCTATTGCTTTGATGACTTCCTCTATGCAGATGTCAGCTCATCTCTCATGGAAGAGGATATGGCCTTTGAGAAGAGCCCGGCAGGGCTTCCGATTGTGCAGGATGATGTGGCCTACCATTTGGAGAATCAATTGTTCCTCGCTTTTTTGGATCAGGAGGCAAGGAGGCTGGGAGTCCAGTTGATCGATGACGAAATCACCGAAGTTACTCAAACGGGAGATGGCATATCGGAACTTAAGCTAAAGAGTGGCGCATCAGTCAGTTCCGATCTGTTTATCGACTGCAGCGGTTTTCGATCAGAGCTCATCGGTAAAGCGCTGAACGAACCGTTTATGGATTTCTCCTCCAGCTTATTTTGTGATCGGGCGATCTTCGGTGGTTGGGAGCGGACTGATGAAGATCTGAAACCCTACACTACAGCGGAGACCATGAACTCCGGCTGGGCCTGGCAAATTGAGCACGACCACCTGATTAATCGTGGCTACGTCTTCAGCTCGAAATTCGTTTCTGATGAGGAAGCGGAGAGAGAATTTCGGGAGCGGAATCCAAAAGTAACTGATACGCGATTGCTTCGATTCTCTTCGGGGATTCGGCGGCGGCGATGGGTAAAGAACGTTGTTGCGATCGGTAATTCCGCCGGCTTTGTCGAGCCTCTCGAAGCGACATCACTGACGATGATCACAGACCACCTGACCAAATTGGCTCTTACTCTTGCTGACAGTGATCTGACCATTCGCCCCAAGGTCCGCGAACTGTATAACCGGGTGACCGACGAACACTGGCAGGCGGTTCGGTGTTTTCTGGCTCTGCACTATAAATTCAACACACGTCTCGATACCGAATTTTGGCAAGCCTGCCGGAATGATTCCGATCTAGCCGGGGCGGAAAACATTGTCGAATACTATCAACAATGCGGTCCCGGCACGCTTTGGGCAGATTCATTGATTGGGCGGGATGACCCGTTTGGCTGGGAGGGCTATCTGGCGATTTTACATGGGCAAAAAGTTCCGACGGATCGCTTGTTTCATCCACCAAGAGAGGAAATCGAGCGCTGGAAGGGTTATCAAAAGAGTTTTCGAGAAAAAGGAAAATCCGGGATGAACCTGCACGAAGCCTTGCAAATCATTCGATCGAAGCGCTGGAAATGGAATCCGCGTTTTTATGAAAATATCCAATCGTGACGCTAGGGTGCTCCCCTTTTGTACGAAAATGACGCATTGCCGGACTTCATTTTCACCTTCGAATTTGTATTTTCTAAACTCGCTAATGC
>JAHDCN010000568.1 GCA_020629815.1 Verrucomicrobiota bacterium | reverse complement strand
GATAGGGTATTGGATTGAGCTTCGCGAAGCTCGGCCCAATCGGAGTCGCCGGGTTCGTCGACTTCATCGCGGAAGTCAGCCAACTGCACCCAGTAGAAAGGGAAGTCACCTTGTCCCCAGTGTTCGCGCCAGTGGCTGATCATCAAGCCAAACAGGTCATCATATTGGTAGGCGCGTCCGGCATTGGACTCACCCTGATACCAGATGGTTCCACGAATGCCGTAGCCGATGATCGGGCTCAAAACGCCAGCGAACAAGTTACCTGGACGATGCTGACCGGCGAGAACATTGCGCGGTGCGCGGGGAAGCTGCTTTTTGCCAGCAGCTTTGGCTTTCTCGACATTCTCTTTCCATTTTTTCATCGCCTCTTCGAAATTGAAGGTGGCTTCTGTTTGCTTCCACTGATCGATATAGGCTTTGAAGCGTTCGTCCTTTTCCAGAGTTCCGCGTTCTACCCAGGCTTCGGCGGCTGATCCGCCCCAGGCGTTGTCGATCAAGCCAATAGGAATGTCCAAAGTCTGGTGCAGCTGACGACCAAAGAAATAGCCAACAGCGGAAAAGTCTTTCACGGTTTCCGGAGTGCATTCGGCCCAGGCACCTTCAAAGTCGTCTTGGATTTCCTGGGTGCCGACCTGCGGGACAGAGATCAGGCGAATGTGAGGATACTTGGCGCTTAGTGATTCGAGATCCGGATCGTAGGATTGCTGAACTGCCCACTGCATGTTGGATTGACCGGAACAAACCCAGACTTCTCCAACCAACACATTTTTCAGCACCATGGAATCAGCACCGGCCTGGGAAATCGTCAGGTCTCTACCTTTGGCAGAGGCTTCCAAAGCGGGGAGTTTCACCTTCCATTTACCATCGTCACCGACAGTGCCGGTGGCTTTCTTGCCGCCGAATTCGACCGTGACTTCCTTCCCCGCATCACCCCATCCCCAGATCGGGTTTTCCTGACCGCGTTGCAGGACCATTTTATCGCCAATAATAGAAGGCAGTTTCAGACCCGCTTCCGCAGCGAGCGTTGAGAGACAGAGAACAGCAAGGAGTTGCAGGCAAAATTTCATGTCGGTTCTTGTAGGGAAAAGTCCGCTTCGACGCAACCGCTTTGTGCCGCTTATTTGCGTGTTTGCGGTAGTCGCATCCGAGGGAACTGGGCTAGACTGCCTCCATGAGATTTGCCCTGGCTGTTGCCTCGCTTTTGTTGATGGCTTTTTCGCTCCAAGCGAAGGAGAAACCCAATGTTCTGTTTATCGCGATTGATGATCAGAATGACTGGATCGGATTCATGGGAGGGCATCCCAATGCCAAGACGCCTCACATCGATGCTCTGGCGAAAACAGGCACCGCCTTCACGAATGCACACTGTCAGTCGCCGCTTTGCAATCCATCCCGAACTAGCCTGATGACCAGCAAACGCCCGGGCTCGACCGGGATCTACGGGCTTTCTCCATGGATTCGCAGTTTGCCCGAATTTGCAGACGTCGAGACGCTTCCGCAGTTTTTTATGCGAAACGGGTATAAAACCTATACCGCCGGCAAAATCTACCATGGCGGCAATGGACGTAAGAATCCGAAGGACGGCCGCAAAGAGTGGGATGAGATCGGCCCCGGCGCCAGCGGTAAGCCGTTTCCTCCGAAAAAGCTGATCAACACACCGCAGCCGCATAAGTTGGTGGATTGGGGCTA
>JAHDCN010000083.1 GCA_020629815.1 Verrucomicrobiota bacterium | reverse complement strand
GCCATATGCAGCACAATATTCGAGACCCCGAGCGTGACCACAAACATGGTCGTGTGTACCGAATCGTGAACACCAAAAAACCTTTGCAGAAGCCAGTGGAAATCGACGGGCAGCCGCTGGACAAATTGATGGCAAATCTGGAGCATCCAATTGACGGGGTTCGCCATCGGACCCGGGTGGAGTTGAGCGAGCGCCCTACAAAAGATGTAATTGCTGCTTGTAACAAATGGCTGGCAAAGTTCGATCCGGAAAATCCGGAACATGCCCACCATTTCCTGGAAGGACTCTGGGTTCATCAGCAACATAACGAGCGAAATATGAAGTTGCTTAAGCAGGTAATGGCTTCGAAAAACCCGCATGCAGCCATTGCAGCTGCAACTGTGAACCATCACTGGACTGTAGCTGACCCCGCACTGGGCAGTCAGGCGGTAGTGGAAGACGATCACGGCGAAGTCGAGAAGGGTGGGCTGCTGTCCCAAAATGCAGACGGCGTTCACGTTCGCATCGTTACTATTGTCGAAAGAATGCTCTACGATTTCACCAGTTTCGAAGTGAAAGCAGGCAAGAAGGTGAAAGTGGATTTTGTAAATCCGGACTTCATGCCTCACAACATCGTTTTCGTAAAAGGGAAGGCCGGCAACGAGATCGCTCAGGCCGCTTTGGCTTTAGGATCTGAAGGTTTTGCCAAGCAGTTCATTCCGGAAAGCGATAAGATCATCGCTCACTCGAAAATGTTGGATAACGGCCAGGAAGAGACTTTCGAATTCACGGCACCAACAGAAGTGGGTGAGCACGAATTCGTTTGTACCTTCCCCGGGCACGCAGTCCTGATGCGTGGGGTGATGAAAGTGGTGAAGTAAATCAGGCTGACGGGTTCCCGAAACGATGAAAATAGCAGCATTTATTCTCTCGGTTTCGTTATTCGTATCACCGCTGTTAGCGGACACCTTCGTGTATGTTTCCGAATCAAAAGACCAGAGGATAGCTGTTTTCTCGTTTGATCAGGCGAACGGCGATTTGAAACGAGTGGGAGAAACGAATGTGGATGGTGCTGTTGGCTGTTTGGCACTCAGTGCCGACCAGAAATTTCTGCACGCAGCAGTTCGGGGAAATCACGAGTTCGCTACGCTGTCTGTGGACAAAAAGACAGGGTTGCTGACGCCTGTTTCCAAGGCCAAAGCAGCAGGCAGCGCTGCCTACATTTGGCCGGATCAGACCGGGAAATGGTTGCTGGCGGCCTACTATGGTGAGGGGTTGGCCAGCGTTAGCAAGATTGAAAACGGAGTCGTCTCGGGTGAGCCGGTTCAGGTCGAGGATATCGGCCGGAAGGCGCATTGCGTCCAAACCAGTCCGGACAATCGCTTTGCTTTTGTACCACATCCTGTGGAACTGAACAAAGTGACCCAGTTTCGCTTTAATGCTGAATCGGGACGACTCGAGTTGAATGATCCGCCTGCATTGATCGCAGGAGAAGGCGATGGCCCTCGTCACTTGCAGTTTCATCCAAATGGAAAGTGGCTCTACTTTGTGAATGAGCAGAGTAAGAGCGTCACTTTTTGCCACTACGATATCGAGAAGGGCACCCTCGAAGCCAAGCAGACCGTTTCCACTGTGCCGTCCAGCTGGGATCCCAAAGAAGGCTCCTGTGCTGACATCGAAATAAGCAAAGACGGAAGATTCGTCTACGCTTCAAACCGCGGGCACGACAGTATCGCAATTTTTTCCATCGATCCCGAGACTGGTGAAATTACTTCACTGGGACAGGAGCCGACGGAGCATATTCCGCGTTCATTTAACCTGATTCCCGGTGGGGAAAACTGGATGGTTGCAGCGGGGCAGCGTAGCAATACCCTCGCCATCTACTCCCGGGAGAAACAGGCGGGGACCCTGAAGCGGGTTGCGACTATGGAGTGTGGTGCGAGCCCGGCATGGGTATTGGGGGTTCAGTTTCGTGATTGAACAGATTGCGGAAAATTGATACAACTCTCGAATGAGAGTGGGGGTTCTCTTTTTCGTTTTGTTGTTCGGTTTGATCTTGCAAGCGCAGGAAGAGCCACCGTCGGAGGGGGCCAAAGCAGTGGCGTTGCAGGGAGCCAATGGGCGAACGGTAGAATTTTTGGGCATCAAGGCCGCTTCGGAAAAGGGTATCACCGTTCAGATGGTGGCAGATGGACCTCTCGTGGGAATTACCTGGGATAAACTCGATCTGGAATCACTGAAGACTGACCAGCCTGATATTCACGCCGCCTATTTGGCTGCAAAAAACGAAGGTAAAGAAACTGAGCTCAATCTTGGCTCGTTCTTTGATCCTACCAAGGTGAAGAAAGGTAATCCGAACAAAAAACAGAATGGCTTTTATGAAACCAGCTCTGGCGGGATCAAATTTTTAGCCCAAATGCCTGATGGAAAAGCTAAGGGGGTTTTGTTGATTTCGATTGGAGATGGGAACTCTTCGGTTTTTATCTCACGCGGTTTTCGAAATACGGGGCCATTTGGCCCCCTGCAAAAGGAATTTGGTCTAGCTGTTGTCGGTTACGACGCTCCTGTTCGTGATCCTGAGCCGGGCAAGGTTGATGATTTCGTATTTGCAGAAAAGAAGAGCGGAGGGGCTTTCTTTTCTGCATTGAACACGTTCGCAGATCACTCTGAAAATCCCGGTTTGGAGAAATTGCCGATAGCGGTGTACGGCGTCGGCAGAATTGGTGCAGCGTTTGCCTATAACTTTACGCAAGCATATCCGTCTCAGATCGTTGCCGCTGTGGCTGCCAACGGGGCTTTTTATGCTCATCCGGTTTCTCCGGAATCTGCTAAAGTGCCAGTGTTGTTCATTCAGGGGGAATACAATGAAGACCCGGAACGCTGGAATGCTACGCACAAGTTGGAGGAAGTTTTAGAAAAGAACCGGGAGTTGAATCCTTCCTGGATTCATGCAGTGGAGCATCGCGGTAGAGATGCGAGGTCACGTGAGCTTGGGTTTTACGGACGAAGTTTTCTCGAAGAGATGTGGAAGGAAAGGGTGCCTGAGTCTGCTGCGAAAGATGGAATCTGGTCGCTGAAGCCGCTAAGTGGAAAAGGCTATTCCGGGGATCTCGAGACCTTCGAGTTCGAGGCTATTGAGGATCCTGCAGAGGCTTCTGAGGAAGGCAAGACGTGGTTACCGAACCGGTCTATTGCTACGATGTGGAGTGATTTTGGAAAAGGCGAACTGGTGATTCCTTAGCGTTCAAACCTATTCCGAAGTGAGGCGCTGCCAATATTGACTCCAATGCTACTCTGCAGAGGTAGTGAAGAGCCATTTGCCTCAGTGGTGTTTTCCAATAAATGCCTTGTAATTATGAAATTTACGAACAATATTATTATTTTTAATCCATGGCCTCCTCCCTAGAGCAATCTCTTCATAGTTTTTCTGAAGAAAAGCGAACGACGCGGTTTTCCGGCTGGAACCGTTTGATTGGCGATTTGGGTGGCCGTTTCAATGCGGGGATTTACTTTCTTATTGCGATAGGTGCGATTCTTTTGGCGTATCGCTTTACTCCTTCTTTTGTCAGCGCACATGTGTCGGAGTCTCATGCAAATAAAGAGCTTATCGCGGTGGTCTATGCCGGGATTTTTGTGTTGGTTTCTTTCACTATTGGAATGCTGGATTCCAGGCGGCAGGGAAGTCTTGTCATGCAGATTGGGCGGGTTTGGGTCGCAAGTTTTCTGGCTTTACTCTTATTGGTCACATTCTTCGGTATTGTCCGATACGAACAGATTGGACGTTACATTCTGACTTATTCCTGGGTTTTTACTGTCGGCATAGGATCTACCTATGCGTGGATTATGTGGCAATTGTGTGCCCGTTTGCGCCCAAGAGTACTTTTGATTGGAGATCGTGAATTCTGTGATAGAGCAGAGGAATTTTTTGTTAGTGAAAACCGACCGATTGAGCTGCGCTCTCTTCCTATTGAGCAGCTCGTAGATGGAATTCCCGCTACTCTTCGCGATTCGAAGATGCTCAAGACCTGGGTGAAAGAGAATGATGTCGATAACGTGATTTATCAAAATACATTGGTCGCAGATCTGGAACCAGTTGTCGCCAAAGGGTTGTGTGAAGGCCTTCACCTCAGCGCTTATTCGGAGTACGTTGAGCTGTATTATGGCCGCACAGTGCCTTCCGAAATTCCACAGTCCTGGTTGTTTGCCAACTCGCTTGGTTGTTTGCGCCCGCGGTTTCAGTTGAGCAAACGAGTCATCGATATTCTCCTTTCGGTGACCGGCCTGCTATTGGTTTCACCTTTTCTGGGGCTAGCTGCTCTGTTGGTGAAACTGACAGATGGTGGGCCGGTTTTGTATTCTCAGATCAGAGTTGGTCTGGGAGGGGAACCGTTTCAGATTTTCAAGCTGCGATCCATGGTAGTGGAGTCGGAGAAAGAAGGGGCACAGTGGGCTTCCAAGAATGACTCCCGCGTAACATGGATCGGAAAGATTTTGCGCAAAACCAGAATGGACGAAGTACCTCAGTTTTGGAATATTCTGAGGGGAGATATGAGCTTTGTCGGACCAAGGCCAGAGAGACCGGAGTTCGTAGAGATTTTGTCGGAAGCTATTCCACACTATGATTTTCGTCAGCTGGTGAAACCCGGCCTGACGGGTTGGGCTCAGGTCAATTATCCGTATGGGGCTTCTGTGGAAGACGCGGCCCAGAAATTGGCCTATGATTTGTTTTATGTGAAAAATGCCTCGCTGAGTCTCGATCTCCAGGTTGTTTTGAAAACAATGGGAGTCGTCATGAAAGGCGCACGCTGATGTTGGGGGAGAAACATAATCCGGCAGCTACTGATCGCCCATTCGAGAAATGGGAGACAATTCTGTACACTTTTACCTTTTGTGTCGCATTGCTTCCTGCAGCCAGCTATTTGATGAGCTGGGCCAATGCGCAGGGGCTGTGGCCAATTCGTCCTCTGTTTTATACGGTTGCGGTATCCTGTTTTGCAATTGGGATTTCCCTACTCCGTCGAAAGCAGTTTTGCGTTGCTCCTTTCCTGGTCTTCCTTATCCCGGTTTTGTCTCTTTTGGATTTGTTGATCTTGAGGCGCTACACACCGCCTGGTGGATTGAGCATGACGATTGGCGGGACCGGATCGAACACATTGATGGTTTTGGTAGCTCTGTTGCTAATTGCCTGTTTTTACCGATTTACCAAGACTCCGCTGCTCTGGTTTGCCTTTCTCAATATCGTTCTCGTCTCTGGCAGTACGTTCATGGATGCCATGGGCATTATCGAAGGGTCGAAGATTCACGGCCGGGCCGCTGGGTTCGCAGTCGATTGTAACCAGAGCTGTAACGCCAACTTGTTTGCGCTGACGATTTTTCTCACCTTTTCCAAGCGCCCCAAACTTTGCTTCGTTCTGATCGGTGTTTGTTTTCTCAGTGCCGTTCTTACTCTAAGTAGGTCTGGGATGCTTTCGATGGCGATGATCACGATGCTGTATGTGATGATTTGCCTGAGAAAGAAACCTTCCGACGTGATTATAGCCGCGGTTTGCCTGTTACCGATCGCGATTACTCTAGGTGCGTCCATGGTGGCGAAGAAGGCTTCGGAGGAAAAAGGCAACAAAGATGCTGAAGACCGGATGGCTGCAATCTTTAGTGGTGACTTTTCCAAAATGAGATCTGGTGATCGGGAGCATCACTTGAAGGATGGGTTGCATGCGATTCCTCAAAAACCGTTCTTTGGCTATGGAGTTGGTTCCGGAACTGCAAAATGGTGTCCGCACAATATGCTGGTCACCTTAATGCTCGACGGTGGTCTGATTCTGCTCGGTTGCTATCTTCTGATCTTGCTGGTCGTCGGACTTGGGGTTCTACAGAATATGGGGCAGGGGATAATGCTCCTGTTTAGCTCGGTGATCTTTATTCCGTTTAGTCAGACTCTGGTTGTCGAGCTGCCCTATTGGATAGTAATTATTTGTGCCTTCTACCTGAACTCACAGTTCTTCTTTTCTTTTCGGGTAGCCGGAAATAAGAAACGCCCCCAATTTTCAACGGACCCCGGAAACACCAGTGTTTCTGGAATCCAGGCTTCATGAGCAGCGGGTATCAACTCCTCTTACTGCTCAGGAAGATGGGTGGTTGTGTTGTCGCTTCTAAAGTGGCAAAGCCGACTTCGATTTTAATGTTTCACGGCGTGGTGGAGACTGCTGATAAAGGTGCAGTTGATGCGGGATTGCACTTGCCCGTGGACCAGTTGGAAAAGCTGTTCGCTCACCTGGCACAGAACTATTCGGTCATTTCCCTTCAAGATGCCCTGGCTGGAAAGCACGGTGTCGTCATTACCTTTGATGATGGCTACCGCTCGAATTACTCATTAGCATATCCGCTGGCAAAGAAATTTAACATTCCGTTTACCGTATTTGTCACCACAGGTTTTTTGGAGAAGGAACTCTTCCTCTGGCACGATCGGTTAGCGTTTGCTATTAACACAACAGGCTGTGACAGCCTTAGCTGGGGCGGCTCCACTGCTTCTGCCGTTCAATCAAGACGGCCCGAAATTTTCGCTCAACTTTCGAACTGGTTGAAAGCGATGCCACAGGAGAAAATTGAGTCGAGCCTGACTGGGATCGAGGAACAATGCGGCGCGCCTTTGGCAACGGCAAAAGAAATACCCGCGCACTACCAACCTTTGCGCTGGAGTGAAGTGGAAGAAATGCAGGACTCGGGCTTGTGCATTATTGGAGCCCATACACACACGCACAAAATCCTGTCGCGTTGCTCTGCTGATACTCTGGAGTTTGAGGTGAAGACCTGCCGCGATCTTCTTGAGCAGAAGCTCGGCCAAAGTCCGGACTACTTTGCCTATCCAAATGGCACTGCCGACGACCTGAATGAATCGACAGGGAATTGCCTCGAACGGCATGGCTTTTCGGCTGTGCTTACAACAGAGAATGGATACTTGAGGGGTGAATCAGATCGCAATGCGATTCCAAGATTCGGAACTCCGCGAGATGAAAAGGAAATGGATGTCATCTGTTCCGGATTGCCAAAATTGTTGGGGAGGGTTCGATGAGTCAGCGTCAGAAAATTCTTCACGTGACTACTTCGGTCGGCCCCGGTGGTGCCGAAAATATGATGCTGAACCTGGTGAAGCAACATGATCAAAAAGGGCGCTTTGAAAGTGTAATCGTTACTACGAATGATACCCATCCGGGATCTCTTCGGGAGAAACTGGAGCAGCATGCGCGTGTGATTGACCTGCAACTGAACACAGTGCTTTCTCCGGGATTTATTAAAGCTTTTGATCGGGTGATTCAGCAGGAGCAGCCTCAGTTGATCAAGGTTTGGGAGATGGATTGTGGCGTCGTCGCTGGTGCCGTTAGCAAAGCAATGCGCCAGATCCCGGTCGTCTGGGGAATCCACGTGATGGGAATTCCGGATCATCCCAGTTTCGGGGCTATTGGGCAGGCGGTGCGTCGTCGCATTATAGGTCTTGGTTCCTGGTTTTGTAACGATCGAATTGCCTCCTGTTCCCACCGAAGTATGACGCGACTAGATCAGGAATTTGGCTTTCCCGGTGGTCGTATGGAATGGCTACCGAATGGAATTGATGTGAGCCGTTTCATTCCCTCAGAGGAACGCAGAACTACCCTGAGAGAAGAGCTGGGAATCCCGGCGAATGCAACAGTGATTGGCTTGGTGGCCCGTCGGAATCCTGTGAAAAATCTTCCGTTGTTTTTCGACTCTGTATCAGAAATGATGCAGCGAAACAAGGACGTTCATTTCCTCTGGTCGGGAGGCATGCCCGAAGATGCAGAGGATGAAATCGCCGAAGCGTATCGTCGCTTGCCCGATCCAGACCGGATGCATCTTGCCGGGTTTCGTTCCCAAAGCGAGAACGTCTATCCCGCTCTGGATATCTGCACATTGACCTCAGAAAGTGAAGCGTTTCCCATGGTTTTGCTGGAGGCGCTGGCCTGCGGTGTCCTTGGTGTTTCCACCGATGTTGGCGATGCGGGGCTAATTATCGATGAGTGTGGTGGTGTTGCGGCTTCTCACCAACCTGCTGCCATCGTGGAACAGTGGGAAAAGTTGCTTCGTCTTCCAGAGACCGAGTGGAATCGATTGCAGCAAAAAGGCGTTCAGCGAATTCGCGAGGACTTCAGTATCGAAAGATCCGCTGAGCGATACGCTGAATTGTTTCAGTCCCTAATTCGAAGCCGCTAAATTGATCACAGATTTTTGCGGGAAATTATTTTTCTTTTGTTGGTTATTAGCAAAAAGAAAATAAACTTGCAATCATATAGAAAAATCATAATAATATTTAAAATTAACAGCGTGATCTCTGTTGTTAATTTTGATATTGTCTTCTTGAGCGGTCGATGAACTTGGCAAATCGGTCGTCTGAATTATGGGTGCCTTTACAAGACATACAATTCGCTTTGGAGCTGGTTGTGCTCTCGTTTTGATTTCCACACTCGGTATCCCTGCGATCGCCGAACAAGAGAAAGGTCCCGCCAAGCCGGTTGAGCAGAAACAAGAGATTCCCGTGCCAAACCGCGAATTTCGCGGAGTTTGGATATCCTCCGTATTCAATCTCGATTGGCCCAGCGAACCTGGACTTCCGGTGGAGACACAGAAGGAGGAGTTGATAACCATTCTCGACAATGCCAGCGACTTGAAGCTGAACGCGGTTGTTCTTCAGGTCCGCACCATGTGCGATGCACTGTATGATTCTCCAATTGAACCCTGGTCCTATTGGCTGACTGGCGAAATGGGCAAGGCACCCGAGCCGTATTATGACCCTCTCGCCTTTGCGGTAAAAGAGGCGCATGCCAGAGGATTGGAGCTCCACGCATGGATCAATCCGTTTCGGTCCATGACCTCAATCAAGGGCACGCCGGTTCCCAAATTTCACATCACAAAACTGTTTCCCGATATCACCCAGCAGTCCGGGCACATCGAAGTTCTGGATCCGTCAGACGACTTTGTTCGCGGCCGGGTCATGAATATCGCAACCGACCTGGTGCAGCGCTACGACATCGATGGTCTTCACCTGGATGATTACTTTTATCCCTACCCGACAGGCGGCGCCTACAAGTCATCTATCAACGACGACAAGAACTGGAACAAATACGTAAAAGAAGGCGGGGAGCTAAACCGGGACGATTGGCGCAGAGAAAATATCAATACCTTTGTCCGTGATCTCTATCGAGCAGTGAAGCGCAGTAACCCCGCCTGCAAGGTCGGCATCAGCCCATCAGGGATCTGGCAGCAGAACCATCCGGAATCGATTGTCGGTCTCAGTTCCTTTCATCAAATCTACGTCGATTCGAGAAAGTGGCTTCGAGAGGGGTGGATGGACTACATGTCTCCGCAGCTCTACTGGAAGATCGAGAGCCGACAGAGTTTCACCAAACTTTACAACTGGTGGCAGGAGCAGAATGTTCATGGTCGCCATGTTTGGCCCGGAATCTTTGCGAGTGGGATCAGTGGCCCCTCAGCCGACGGTCGTTCCGCCTGGGAAGTGATCACTCAGATCGAACATACCAGAAAGAACCAATTCAAGTCGCCCGCTACCGGTCATATTCACTGGCACTGGGATGCATTTGCCAATAACCGCGGTGGATTGAATACCACCATCACGAACAAGCGTTACACCTCTCTCGCGCTCACACCTGACAGCCCCTGGTTGGCAGGGCAGGGAGCGATGGGCGATGATGATGAAGTCGAGCCTGTCAGTGGTTTGAAAATCACCCGCCCCTCATGCAAAGGGAAGTCGATGCGAGTTTCGTGGAATCTGTTTGCCAACCCTGACGAACTGCGTTGGATCTGCGTCCAGTCCCGGTCCGGGAAATACTGGAAAATCAATCGGGTCATGCCAGTTCATTCCCGCTTTTTTGAACTGCCCAGTGACAAATACATCGACGAAATCGCAGTCCGGGTAGTGAGCAAAATTGGAGAAGTCAGCGAACCTGCAACACTTCCCATTAAACCTCCTCGTCCCGGGCAAAAAGGAAAGAGCTAGGAGTGGTCACTCAGTAGTCTCTTTCTTTCGGGCTACGATCGACTTAATGATTGCGAGAACTTCCTTCTCCCGAGCATCGCGCACTGGCATCGTGGTGCTGCCCTGCATGAAATACAAAGAGTCGCCGGTATCGAAAATCAGCAGGTAGAATTTCATCCGCAAAGGATCAGGGTTGGCCGGAACCATCGCTTCCATCGTGGTGAAAATAGCCGGCCACTTCTTTTCTCCCGGTCCCTGCACCTGACCGGTTTTGTAACTGTCGTTGACCTGCTTTACCTGAAATTGCTGCTCAAAATTGGCCACTGTGTAATCCATCAGGTCTGCCATGCTTCCCGTCGAGGCCGGATCAACCGCGCGGAAGAAAACAGAGGTCGCGTTGTCTGAGGAAGCGTAACCAGCCAGCACCTGATCTGAATTGAGATCAGAGGTTTTCCAGCCATCCGGAAGTTCGAGCGCGATGCTGTTGTCCGCGATTTTCACCTTTGTCGGTAGAGCAAAACTGGTCATCGGACCCGCCGGGAGCAGAAAACAGAGGGAAAGAAAAAATGCCCGCATGATGAAAAAACGTTTGCTGTCGCGCGATCTTATCACTCAATAAGGCGTCATGGCACGAATTAACGAAA
>JAHDCN010000082.1 GCA_020629815.1 Verrucomicrobiota bacterium | reverse complement strand
CGGGCGGGGTGTAGGCGAGCGTGCCATCTTCGTTGATAGAGATGACGGCCCCTTCGAGTGAAGATGTGGCTTCACAGATCATCAATGGATCACCATCGGGATCCGAGTCGTTAGTTAGGACAGCAATATTGGTAGGGGTGTCCTCCGTGACTGTTGCGATGTCATCAATAGCAATAGGCGCATCGTTCACTGGATTAACCGTAACGGTGACAGTGGCGGTGGAAGTCTCACCACTCGGGTCTTTGATCGTGTAGGTGATCGTGTCGGTGCCGGTGTAATTTGCCGGCGGGGTATAGGCGAGGGTACCATCTTCGTTGATGGCGACGACAGCGCCTTCAAGTGAAGAAGTGGCTTCGCAAACCATCAGAGGGTCACCGTCGGGATCGGAATCATTTTCCAGAATTGTGATCGTGGAGGGTGTGTCTTCATCGATGGTGATCACATCGTCTTCCGCTTCGGGAGCGTCGTTTACCGGATCAACTGTGACAGTGACTGTTGCGGTGGACGTTTCACCACTTGGATCTTTGACCGTATACGTGATGGTATCGGTGCCAGTGAAATTGGCTGGAGGCGTGTAGGCGAGTGTGCCGTCTTCGTTGATGGAAACGACAGTGCCTTCAAGTGAAGAAGTGGCTTCGCAAACCATCAGAGGGTCACCGTCGGGATCGGAATCATTTTCCAGAATTGTGATCGTGGAGGGTGTGTCTTCATCGATGGTGATCACATCGTCTTCTGCTTCGGGAGCGTCGTTAACCGGATCGACGGTAACGGTGACTGTGGAAATGGATGTTTCACCGGAGGGGTCTTTGACTACGTAGGTGATTGTGTCCTCACCGTTGAAATCCTGGTTCGGGATGTAGTTGATCTTGCCGTCCTCTAAAATCTCCACTGTTCCATTGAGTGCAGTTGCCTCACAAACCATTAGAGGGTCGCCATCCGGGTCCGAGTCATTTTCGAGGACATCCAACATGACGGGAACATCTTCCTCTGTAGTAATCTCTTCGGGATTGGTAATGGGACCGTCGTTTTGAGGAATGACCGTAACTGTGACAGTCGTTGTTGAGGTCTCACCGCTTGGATCTTTGATTGTGTAGGAGATGGTATCGGTGCCATTGAATCCAGGCTCAGGAACATATGTCACCGTGCCATCGGCATTGATTTCCACCGTGCCGTTGGTCGCGCTCGCCTCACAAATTTCGAGAGGGTCGCCTTCAGGATCTTCATCGTTTTCCAAGACGTCGATTGTCACCGGGGCATCTTCCAGTGCAAATGCAGTGTCTGGATTAGCAACCGGAGGGCCCTCGTCTACTCCGCAGATAGTAATGCTGATACTCGAAACGAAGGTTTCTCCGTTCAAACCGATTGTGGTATAGCTAATCTGATCGATTGCCATTTCCCCGTCTTTGAGGTCCTGATATTTTTTGCTGGGCAGGTAGGTAACCGTGCCATCAGCTGCGAGAGAAACTGTAGCTCCACTGCCGAGAAGAATGGTTTCGCCCGGGCAAAGAGGAATGCCATCAATGGAGTAAACCTGTGCGTTGGGTAAATCGCTTCCGCTCAACAGATTAAACTGGGTCGATCCATCTTCATCGATCTTCACCGCAGAAGGAGTCTGGTTGCTTTCGCCACTGTGAGTTGGTTGGAAGGTGTGCGACTGAGGGGTGGTCTGCTGCTCGTTTTCCCGGATGTGACTGTTGAGTTCTTCACTTTCTGTAAAGGGGGCCGGCGGGCTGTCGCCACTTCTCGACGAAGAGTTGCTGCCTGTGGAACTCTGGCTTGTTTGAAATTCTGGTGCCGGTGCAGGAGGTGGCCCATCGTTTTGCAACAGATCAACATTGGACAGACGGATCAGTGAAAAATCGGATTGTGGGAGACTTCCCAGTCCAAGCGACTGCAGCTCGATCTCCCCGCCTTCTGAACCTTCGTTTTGTAAAACCTCGACAATATTCTCCCGATTGTCTTCCGAGTAAAAGCTATCCAAAACGACTTGCTCACCGGTTTCCAGCGTCAGAACAAGATCATCACCTTGCCGGGATTGGTGCGGAACAATGACTTCATCAGTCTCATCGACGAAGGCAAGCGTGGTCTTTTGCTTCGGTGCTAAACGAAGAGATGATGCGAGGGGAACTTTGGTCGATTCCGGATTAATGGAACTGGAGATGAGAAGATGCTTCATAAAAAAACAGGCTGAATTCCGGGGTTATTTGAGTTTATTCTAAAAATTATAAAAATCAAAATATTAAAGAAGAGTGATATTTTACAAATATTACCAGAATTTTGCTCTGAATCCCTCGGCGGGAAACATGGTTTCCTGTTTGCACCGAATCTCAACGCCACCGGTATTGCGGCACAAAGGTCCACGGTTTGGCTCTTAAAAAGAAGCTTGCCTACCCGTATGAAGAGACTTTGAAGAAGAAACTAATTCGTCAATCGAACGATGACGCGATTGTCACTACGGAGATATTTTGCCGCAGTTTCGTGAATCGTATCTGCAGTCAGATTGCGAATCACATCAGGAGATTTGCGGTAGTTGTCCCAGCCCAATCCTACCAGCTCGTCGATAGTAGCTACTCCTGCTAACTGCTTAGCACTTTGCAATTGCAGGATTTCTCTTCCGAGCCAGGACGCTTTGGCTCTTTCGAATTCTTCGGTTTCCAGTCCGTTGTCTGCAATTTTCTGAATTTCATCCAGCATTTCTGCCTGTACCAGATCCAGTTTCTCGGGAGAAGTAGCGCAATAGAATGCGAGGTAGCCGGGTTCAAGTCCAAGCATTCGCATGGATCCAACCGAATAGGCTAAGCCCAATTCTTCACGAATCCGGATGAACATGCGCGACGCCATATCGCTGCAGGCTTCATCGATCATTTCCAGAGAAGGGTTATCCTGATGAGTTAGATCGACAGTAGGAAAAGCGATCAGCAGAATAGCTTGTTCTTTCTCGTGGGTCATCTGAGCAATTTGCCCGTATTTTTCGGGGAGAGAAAACATCCCACTGCCGGCGAATTGCTTCTCACCCGGAGGCATGCCGGATTCAAAACGGCTTCGTACCAAATCTTCCGCCTGGTTGAGATCAAGATCTCCAAAAACTCCGAGCACTCCATTTCTCCCAGTGACCAACTGGGAGTGAAATTGCTGGATATCAACTCGTTTGACTGAGGAGACCGACTCGGGCGTGCCGCTGGACTCAAGGCCATACGGGTGAATACCGTAGAGTTCCTTGCGCAATTGTTTCATTGCGATCGTGAACGGACGGTCTGCCTCCGCCTTAATCCCGGAGATCTGGAAGCTCTTTTCTTTTTCCAGCACTTCTTCGAGAAATGCGGGTTCGAGAACTGACTCTCCCAGTAAATCTACCACAAGATCTAAATCGTTGCGCATCGCGCCAACACCGACACCAAAGGTATTGTTGCCAATACTGCCGCTGATTCCGCCGCCTACGGATTCGATTGCTTCGACGAGTTCCCGGCCGGATCTCTTTTTCGTGTCGCGTGTGAGAAGTCGTCCCATTAGTTGGGTGATCCCACTGTTCGCGCTGGTCTCCGCGAGTAGGCCTCCACGAAATGCTGCTGTTGCTTGAACAAAAGGAACTCGTTTGTCTTCCAGGAGGAGAACGGTTAGGCCATTCTCGAGTTCAACCTTGCGAATATCTTCAGACCGGCTGGCGGTTGCTGATTTTGATGAAGCCGGCTGCGCGTCACTTTCAGCGGGGCGAAGACTCACACGGGTATAGGTGTGAAACGGAAGATATTTTCTGGCTGCTTCCGTTACATCGTCGGGGCTCAAGGCCTGCAAATGATCTACGTAGTCGCGGGTGAAATCGAGATTTCTGGTGAGGATCCAGTTGGAGCCTAAATCTGAAGCCTGAGCCCGCATGCTGCTCAGGGTGGAAAACTGGGAACTCAATGCCTGGCTGCGCACTTTCGCAATCTCTTCCTGACTGACTCCTTCGTTCTTCAGTTTTTCCAGTTCAGCGAAAACCTCCTGTTCTGTGGCAGCTGCCTTGTCAGCTTCTGAATCAAAAGTGATTGCGAATACTCCGTCGAACGAGGGTGTGTACGCATAGGCAGATACGCTGTGTGCGAGCTGCTTTTCTTCGCGAATTGATTGGAATAAACGTGAACTTCGGCCCCCACCGAGAACCGAGGCCAGCAAATCGAGCGCAGGGACATCGGGATGAGTTACATCTGGAACTTGCCATCCGAATCGAGCGCGATACAAGTCCGTGGGAAAAACTTGATCGTCTCTTCGGATTCCAATCTGCCTTGGTTCCTCGGGAAAAATCGAGGAGGGGATAGGTTGCCTTTCCAATTCACCAAGGTGTTTACTGACGTCATCGTACACCGCGTCAGAGTCTATATCTCCTACGACAACAAGGAACAGATTTTCCGGCGAATATCTGGTTCGGTAGTAGTCGTAGAGGTCATCTCGGGACAATTGATTGAAAAGATCAAGGTGGCCAATGACCGGATAGCGGCAGGGATGCTTCATTCGCAAATTGCGAAACAGCATTTTGCTGAGGACGGAATCCGGGCTGTCCTCGCCCATTGCAATCTCACGCCGAATTACTTCGCGTTCTTTTTCAAACTCCTCTTCAGGAATTGATGCATGCCCGACTACGTCGCACAGTATGTCCAGGCATCCCGAAGCACCCGACGAGGGCGCATCGATCCAATAAACGGTTCGGTCGAAAGAGGTGTAGGCGTTGATATAACCGCCAAGTGCTTGCACGGATTTGGCAATGTCACTGGCTTCTCTGCGATCAGTGCCTTTGAAGAGCATGTGCTCCAGGAAATGCGACATCCCGGCACCGAGTCGGTGACTTTCGTGTATGCTTCCTGCGCGGCACCAGGCCTGCAGACTGACCACGGATGCAGAGGAATCCTCTTTGGTGATTAGCTCAATACCGTTCGGCAAGGTTCGGACCTGTGCCGTGCTGAGCGGAAACTCGAGGGGAGGGGACTGATTGCTCAAGCTTCGCTTGGGGTCACAGGTTTGTTACTCCGGGAAACAGCGTCTGCTGTTAGGGTGTTGCGCTTCCGTAAGACTTCGCGTGTTGGGCGATAGGGAGACCGGAGGCTTTCATGCAAATTGCCCAAATTGGCAAAATCTGCCGGTGAGTCCTCCTCTGACTTTCCAAACGCGCCCACCTCGATCAAATTGAAAACCATTTTGCCCACATCTTCGCCGGATTCGATTCCCCAACTGTCGAGCACGATTGCTGCCATGCTTCCATATTCGCCCAACGCATAGTTGACCAAACCTTCCACCAGTTCCGGACCGCTGACATGTCTGTGCTCAATCAACTCATCACCCCGTAGGTCTTTCACCGTGTGGTCGAGGGCTTCCCGCAAAAAATGGTATCCGTCCTTCTGGTAGCGCTGGTCATTCTTGGTGACGAGATTCAGGGCTTCTTCAAAACGAATTTTTTCCATAGAGAGAACGTAGCTGAGAGCAATTGGATACCCGTAGTTCAGCAAATTTGATGCCTTCGTCAAGGGAAAGTCGCGACTTTGTGAAATTACTCAGGTTTTCCAAAGCGTTTAGGGTTGACCGAGAATCAAAAAAATTGGTATCCTTCCTTCCGGAGGTGGGATTCCAACATTTACATTATTATGAAAATTCCTCAGACTTCTTCTTTTCCAAAACGTTCACGAGGCTTCACTCTGGTGGAGCTACTTGTGGTGGTTTCCATTATTGCAATTCTCTCCGCCTTATTGTTTCAGGGGGTAAAATCCTCGCTGCGAAGTGCGGAGGCCGCGAAAAACACCGAGCATTTGAAGCAGATTCTCGTCGGAACGATTACTTGGTCCATGGATAACGGAGACAGGCTCCCTTCGCCTCAGTATCCGGGCGGTATGGAGGTGCCTCCGGGCCAGAGTGCCGAAGATTTCTACCCGAAGTATTGGGACTGGGGAACTACAGGCTTGTGGCTGGATGGACCGGTTTTTGGAGCGCTTTATCTGGCGGAGGCTGAGGAGTTTCAGGCGGGTAGGGATGAAGATGGAGAAGAGGGCGGTGGAGGTGCCGGATACTCTTTTAGCGAGAATGGCGATCACCTGAAGGGAACATTTTTCGAAAGTACGATTTCAGTGAAGAAAAATCGCGATGAGGAAGACTGGCATCGCCACAGTTATGCGATGAACAAAAACCTCCAGTATAACAGAATTTATGATTCATCGAGTTCGAGTGACCCGTGGCTTACTGAGAAGAACAGGGCAAATCTGGTGATGGCTCCTAAGGCGATGATCTACATTGACTGCATCGAGCAAAATGTGGTCAGTTTTGAAGACCGGGAACTAATTATTGATACAATTGAGGAACGTTGGGATGGTAAGAAACTAATCGCCGCTTTTCTCGATGGGCATATGGAAAGATTGGCCGAGAGCGAGATTCCTGAAGAGGATCCGAATACGGATCGTCAGTCCAGCCACTTTTGGCGAGGTGTCGATACCGACCCGTGAAGCTACTTGCTGCAGTGGGCGTGAATCAAGTCGAGTGTAAAATCGACCATCGCAGGATCGACTCCGGAGGCTTTTGTGTAAGTAAGAGTTCTGCTCCCAAATTGCTTACGCACCGGAAAGGCGCTTTCACTTAGATCATCGCCGACCCCAATCATTTCGGGTATATCCTGTAGAGTGTGTAAACCTTCGGCAACGAAGTGGGGAACGATAATTACATTCGGTGCTGAAGTAATCTCCTGCCACTCGGAAAGGAAAGGTGCCTCATCCATGTAGGCACAAGTGACTTCCGCAAGTTCGGGTAAGGCTTGTCTGACTTCCTCTGCTTTCTTTTGAATCGCAACGATGGAATTGGGGTTTCGTTCGGTGCCATGTCCTGCGACTAAAACCGAAACCTGGGCCAAGTCCATAGCACTGCAAGCCTCCTCGATGCGGTCGAGCACAAGTCGCTTCATCCCTGAATGATTCCCCAATGGGGGTAGATACACGATTTCCCGACTGCCGGTTTTGGTCACTTCACCCTTCAACTTCAGCTCTCGGGGAATCACTTCCTGAGTGAAATATCCTTCACTTACAAAGTTCGGCACAACATACACAAGCTGTTCCTCGATTCGATCCAGAATATCGGAGTAAGCAGGCTGTTCCTTCCAAAACGCACAGTGGACGCTGCCAAACAGCTCTTTCTCGCGAAGCCGCAGGGCCATTTCCTTGGTAGAACGGGACGAATAAGGGTTTTTCGTTGATCCGTGACCAAGAAGCAAAACAGCTGCTGACTGTAACCGGGAAGATGCCATTCATGGGTGATTTACGGCTGAAAGCGCCGAAAGAGAACGAAAATTTAACTTTTTTCTCAATTATTTTATAAAATTTAGCTTCAAACATTGACTGATATTTAATAAATGTGTAACTTTCCGAAAGATCTCGTAGTTTTTTAATTCAATCCCCTTTGTGATCATGAAAGCTGTCTTCAGCAAATCAGCAATGCTTCTCGCCCTGTTTCTTTTTGGGTTCTTCCTGGTGAAGGCGAGTCCGGTTCAGTATGCTACAGCACTTGAATCTTTGACAGTGTATGAGAAATCAGCGCTACACAGCAGTGACCTTTCGCCGGTAGGTTTAGTTGGCTTTTACGGACAGGACCAGCCAAGGCAGTGGCTGGTGCTAACCAGGAACGACCGGAACCATCAATTGATGACAGAGTTTGTGGTTAGCGATGGACAAGTGAAAGCTCAGCGCGACTTCAAGCGGCTTCCTAATCAGGATATTCCACATATACCTTTCGACCGCGAAATGATCAAGATTGATTCCCGAAAGGCGTTTCAGATTGCTGAGTCGCTGGCAGCTAAAGCCAATACGGGATTTGATTCGATTCACTATCAGCTTCGCTGTCGGGATTTGAGAAATGAGCCGGTTTGGATGCTCAATTTAATCGACTCCCGCCAGGTATCTGTAGGAGTTCATTACATATCTGCTGTAAACGGAGACCTGCTCCGCTCCGTCTGGAATCCTGTTCAGGAACGAAAAGCGCCATCAACCAATCCGGTCGGCAACGCGATCAAAACAGTCACGGACAGGGCCAAAGGATCAATCCAAAGCCAGCGCGGAGTGTCTCAGTAACGACTCTTTGTTCTATTGCTTCACCAGTGACCTCAGCGAGTCAATATTGGCCGCAATCACTGATAAGAAATCCCCCTCGGTCGGGCGATTGCCGCAGGGGTTCACCACAATGCTCTTTATGCCCTTCTGTTTGAGTAATTCGATGGACTGCTCTAGGGGAGTCGCTTCCCAGATCATCACACTGGACTGATTCTTTTTGAGCAAACGATCGAGCTCCGCTACTTCTTTCTTTCCCGGGACCGTATCAGGTTCCCAATGGACCGACTCGATTTTCAGCCCATAGGCACGGGCAAAGTATTGGTAAACGGGGTGCGATGCAACGAGATGGCGGTGGTCTATTGATTTGCCAATTTCCAAAAACTGTTGATGAAGAGAGGTAAGCTGCTCCTCTAACATTTGGTGACGTTTATCGAGCTCTGCATGTTTCTCGTCCGGTAACAAATTCTGAATTGCCTCGTGGACTGAGGACGCCTGCTTGCGGGCAAGTTCGAGATCAATCCAGGTGGTAAAAGCGGTCCCGGCGTGGCTGTGGCTGGTTCCGTCACGATGGGTATGGACTACTGCTTTGTCGTCCTTTAGGTAGAGTTCGCGGAACGACTCGGAGGTATCGACTTGTGTGGACTTAGGGAGCGAAACGCGCTTGGCCCACTTAGCATAGGTTGCTCCGTTGCGAAGAATGAGATTCGCCTGTTGAAACGAAGCGATCTGCTTATCTGTGGGTTTCCAGTAAGCCGGATCACCATCAATTTGAGGAAAGAGAACCTCGATTTCATCTCCTCCAATCGTTTCAGCGAAAAAAGCGAGTGGGTAGTTGACTGTTGCAACCGTGGGCTTCTCTGCGAAGGCAGCGGTCGCAACGAAGAAAGTTGCACAAAAGGTGAGCAACGGAACTAGCTTGGCGTTCATAGTATGGTAAGTGTTGTTAGGCTTGTTTTTGAAACGGTCCGGAAATTGCCAGAGTGACGCCCGGTGATTGTATATTTACAAAGAGAGTATCTCCTGATGGATCAAAACAGGCACCGGCAAACTCAGCTGAGTTCATCGCGTTTCTGGCGAGAGTGGAGATTTCGCCCTTCCGGTTCACTGCTCTCAAGTGGTTGTCGCCAGAGGTATCCTCGCAAATTACCAATTCTCCCCAGGACGAAATCGTCAGGTTGTCGGCATTCTTTAAGATCGCATTATCATTAGGCTCCAGGTAAAGCTCCACTTCACCTGGGGATTTTGCTTCCTCGTTTGACCCTTCGTGTTGGCTGGGGAAGTAGCGAAAAATCTGCCCCTTTTGGTTTAGTCCGCCATCGGTGCAGGCAAAGTAAAAAGTTTCTTCTCCAACGGCTGCAGGAGAACCGTACCAGATTCCCTCTGCTCGGGAGAATTTTGCCGCCCCTCCGTTTTCGATGGCTTCGAAGCGAAGTTCATCCTTTTCCGATTCAACATCTTCCAGATCGATCCAATCAACCGCCATTCTCTGACGGAGTGGAAACGGGGATTTGTCTTGTGGCCAGTTCCGGGTATCAACTCCCTTTTTGTCCCGGATCACCATGGCTTGAAGTCGACCTCCTTCTGCCAGTTTACCGGGGGTTTTCGGAATGAACCGGTAGAAGACCCCGTCATTTCGATCTTCAGTGAGGTAGACTATTCCGGAAGAGGGGTGAACGGCGATTGCCTCGTGACGGAATCGTCCCATGGCTTTCAAAGCGACCGGCTTGTGCAATTTTGGTTTTTTGCCGGCGGGGACTTCAAAGCAATAGCCATGGATCTTTCCCCACTTAGAAGTCATATCAGCCGGTTCTTCGCAGGTAACCCACGATCCCCATGGGGTGATACCGCCCGCGCAGTTTCGATCCGTGCCAAACAGGCTCAGATATTGCGTTTCGACTTCCTGCGTTTTGGTATTGTATACCACGCTGGTGGTTCCTCCGACAAAAGGCTGGGCATCAAAACGGCCGGGATCGTAGCAGAGTGAGCGATCAAAGTTATCAGGAAGCTGCTTGTTGTCGGGAAGCGGCCCGGTCGTATAGCGCGAGTGCCCGATCTCATGATTTCTCACCAGAACGACCTGATTGTTTCCGACGGAGAACGCTCCCATTCCATCCGGCTGACCCGGGACTTTGAAGCCATCGTTCATCCGGTCGCCGGTTCGGGAAATCACGCGGTAGGAAAACCCTTTTGGTAAATCAATAATCTTATGCGGGTCGCGAAGCAGTTCGCCGTAAGGGCTGGACAGCTTGGATTCCTGTGCGAGGGCAGAGCCACTGAGCATTTGTTCCAGTCCGGAAAAACCGGCTGTGACCGCGGATGCATTGCGAAGAAAAGAGCGTCGATTCAGATTCATTCTCTCTCAGTTACGCACAATTTAGTGAAATAGAAAACTTCGCTGAACGGCACAAATTCGTAAGAATCCCATTTACGGCTTGAGGCTTCGTCCTTCTTTTGCGAAAACTTCCCCATTATGGAAATCGAAACTCTTTGCCTCCACGGTGGGCAGCAGCCTGACCCCACTACCAATTCACGTGCAGTGCCCGTTTATCGCACCGCATCCTATGTCTTCAATGACAC